>JAYSZD010000681.1:0-1400 GCA_043738185.1 Hymenobacter sp.
CCGAAGGCACCTTCCTCCAGGCCCTCAACCAAGTGCAGCACTACCGCGTCAGCGGCACCACGCTCAGCCTGTATTCGGCCGATACGCTGGCGCCCCCACTCGCTCGCTTTCTGGCCGTGCCGGGGAAGTGAACGGGCGAGCGCAGGCGCTTAGAGCAGCTTCGGGTCTGTTGCGAATGAATAGGGCCGGAATATTTTTGTCGCGCTCAGCATTTTAACAAAAAACCCCCTAAGCAAGCTGCAAAGGGGGTTTTCAGTGGCCGCGTTAGATAATGAACCATCTAACCAAAACACCTTATTTACAATCGATTAACAGCCGTCTATCGGGCGTTGGGGGCAGCATTGGGGGCATTTTCGTCCAGATGCCGCCGCACCTCTCCTTTGTCGAATCCTAGCGCCTCAATCACTTCCCACAGTCGTTCTATCGTCACATCGGGCGCACTGGGCAGGTAAGTCGAGAGGTAGCCCCGAACCTGCCACAGCTCGGTAAGGTCAGCCACATCCAGCGGGTAAGGCCGTCGGTGCGCGTTGTCCGAGTGCAGCAGCACTTCCGAATCCAGGTCGGTAATCCGCTGCCGAATACGCTTCAGCATGACGCTTTGCGTCGTCACCACTACGTACATGTCGTCGGGCACCAATAGCCGCCAGTTGTCGACGTAGGAGCACAACACGATGTCGCGGTGGTTCAGCGTGGGCTCCATAGAGTCGCCCGCTACCTCGAACGCCCGGTATTTTCCGTGCTCAAATCCCGGCACCCGGTAGCGCGGCAGGTCCTGCACAAACACCGCCTCATTGTGCTGCACGGCGTAGCCCGCCTGGGCGTGGATAGGGACCAATTCTAAGTTGTCGTTACCGTCCTTGTCCACCGTGATGGCCAGCACCTTGCCGCCGTTCACTACCGGCAGACCCTTAGCTGATGCCGTCCTACCGGACATGGCCCGGTCCGACGTGGCTGCAGCACCGCCCGTTTGCCCGCGCAGCATCGGCCCCTGTCCCAAAACCAGCCAATCCAACGACAATTCGGGCCATTTGCGCTGAAAGTCTACCAGAGTAGGAAGTGACGGCTCCGACCCTTGCAGGATTTTATACAGCTTGCTCGTGGTATTGTAGCCCAAGGCCTTCGTTGCGCTGCTGGCATTCAAGCCTAAGTGGTCAAAAAGCTCTTGAACGCGCACCGTGACCGGCGAGAGCTTTTCTACTTCATTACTAAGCCGTTCCATAATATTTCCGTCTTTGGTGCAACAATTACACCGAACTAGGGATATGTTTGTGTAGCAAAGCAGGTGCTTTGGTCCACAAGATACAACAATTACGGGAAAGAACATGGAACGAAACAGAAAAGGTGGGGTGCAGGCCGAAAAAGAGGCTACCCCGCTACAGTTAGTGCTACAAAAACTAGGT
>JAYSZD010000682.1:0-3410 GCA_043738185.1 Hymenobacter sp.
ATTGTCGGGTGGTTCGGCGCGGCTGCTGCAAACCTTGCTGCTGCTGCACGCCAATACGGCCTTCTCGCTGTTCGACGAGCCGTTTTCCGGCGTGATGCCCGTGCACGTAGAAACCCTGGCCGAGGAGATGCAGCGCCTCAAGCAGCGCAAGGGCCTGCTTCTGACCGACCACCGCCACGCCGAGGTGCTGCCGCTCTGCGACGTGGTGTACTTGCTGCACCAGGGCCGCTTACTGAAGCTGGAGGGCGACGTGAAAGCGGCGCTGCGGGACTACGGCTACCTGGTCCATTAGCGCACCGGGCGCTGCAGAGGTCCTTCTTCGGCATATTTTGCGCCTCTATGAACGTGCGCATACTCGAACTGGCCTCCATGCTGGCCGGGCCGCAGGTAGGCCCGTTTTTCGCCGAGCTCGGGGCCAAATTATTAGCAGGAGCATGGCGAGGATGCCGTGGCGCCACTTGCGGATAAGCTGACTCATCTTTGGGGTGATGGCGAGCGGGAGGTGACGTTTCCGGTTTTGCCTGGGTCGGGCGGGTGTAGTCAGGGCAAAATGCTTAGCATAACCTTCTGCTCACCGTGATTTTTCTGGTTTATCAGCGTGGCTTCCACTTTGCCTTGCTCAACTCTTGGAAAAATAAAGGGTATTACGCTAGTATTGTATGCGTTATCGGAAAAAACAACAATGTTGTAGGGCGCGGGATGCCCGTCATCCGCTGTTATTCTGTTATAAATCGGCTCGGCCAGAATCTTGCCACTGCGGTGTACCAGCCCAAACCGGTCGTGCTTTTTGGTTGTAATGAGGGCCACATCATCCCGGAAGTGCGAGGCCAGCGGGTACTTGCCATAGCTTAGCCTGGTTCCCTGGCGGTCAATCATAAACTCCTGGCCATTGCGTAGTACCCGCGCCATGCCGTCGCGGAAGGCGCTGACCTGCGCGTAGTAACCGCCCGGAAACGCTTTGCCGGTGCTGTCGATGAAAGTGTAGAGCGTGGCGTAGCTGGGCTGGTCGATGCTAGAGGTAATCATGACCCCCGGATTGCCCCGGCCGTAAGCCCGGACCGCGACCACCGCCAACCCATCCAGAAATGATGACAGCCCGACGTACGAACCGGAAAATAATACCTGGCCCTGCTGGTTAAGATAGCCGGAGAGGCCTTCCTTGATGAAAATGAGTTGGCCGTGCGTGCCGTAGCGCAGGGCTTCATATTCCTGGGACACAATGAAATGGCCGTCGGCCGCCATCAGCCCGGATTTATGGGTTTTGGTGCTACGCACCACCAGCGGCCGGCTCATTTGCAGCGAATCGAGATTGGTCGTGCTTACCACCGACTGACCAGCCAGGCTAATGCGGCGGCCATCAGCAAACATCAACTGGTCGGGCTGGCCGGGCTCGTTGCTGTTAAAGTAGAAGCTGTTACGGCCCAGATACGTGAAACTTCCTTTTTGAGCTGGTTGGATAACGAACCGGCCCTTTGAATCAACCACGCCGGATTTGCCGTTTTGCAACACCATAAACCACCGCGCCGGGTCATTCAACGGCTGCACCACCTCGTACTTGTAGCTCAACCCCTGGTTGACCACCAAGTTAGAATCGGCAATAATGGCCTTTCCACGCTGAAACATCCGCGTGAAGTTGCCGGATATAGTCAGCGTGGAAACTGAATCGAAGAGGATTTTTCCATTCGCATCAATAATGCAGCTGAGGTCGCCGGACGTGCCATTGGGGCCGGGGTAGCGCACCTGGTAGAACGGCACCGGCTGCCGAACCGTGCTACCAGGTGCTCGCAGCGGAAACACCTGCCAGATGAACGTCGCTAGTCGCTGAAAATACACGCGGTGAGTGGTGAAATCCATCAGCTTGACTTCCGCAAGCCGCTCTGTCAGCTTGCGCTCGGTGATGAGGCGGTTGTTTTTGCGGTCGGTGGCGATAGATGTCACGTCAGCTTCGTACAAAACATTGCGCTGGCTATCGAAGAGAGTAGTGGTTTTGTCGTCGCGGGCCGCCAGCAGGCCACATTCGGGGGCGTAGATGGCCAGGTATTTCTTGGGCAGCACCAACTCACCCCCCGCACCGGCCAGGCCCCAGCGCGTTTTAGCGCTCTGATATTTGTTGGTTACTAACAGATAGTTGCCAGGGAAATCCAGCACAAAGTTAAACAGATGAGGAATGACCAACTGACCGGTCTGACGGTCTACCGCGCCGTAAAGACCGTCTTTGTAATCCCGCGTCAGCCGAGAATCGGAGCATTGCGCGCTCGCCTGCCAGGTCCAGCCCAGCAGCGCGAGGAGTAATACAAATCGAAAGAAGCGCATGGCAGCAATAAAGAAGTGGTGTTTGGCCGGTCGTTCTGAATAACAAGTGCGGCCGGCAGCGCCGCTTTGTAGCCGCTGCCATCATACGAAAGTAGCGCCCCCAGCCGTTCCCCGCCTCGCTTCTAACCGCGTTATTTGCAGCATGAACCCTGCTCCTCCTTTCGCCGGCCTGCGCGTGCTGGAGCTGGCCTCCGTGCTGGCGGGCCCGCAGGTAGGCCAGTTTTTTGCCGAGCTGGGCGCCGAGGTGCTCAAGGTTGAAAGCCCGGCCGGCGACGTTACGCGCACCTGGAAAACCAGCGCCGAAACCGCTGCGCCCGCCGCTGGCGACGCTTCCGTTTCGGCCTATTTCTCGGCTTCCAACTGGGGTAAAAAATCGCTGGTGCTGGACCTGACCACCGCCGCCGGCCAAGCCAGCCTGCACGGCCTCGCCGCCACTGCCGATATCGTACTGGCCAGCTACAAGCCCGGCGATGCCGAAAAGCTCCGCGCCGATTACGGCACTTTATCAAAAGAAAACCCGCGCCTCATCTACGGCCATCTTACGGGCTACGGCCCCGATACCGCGCGGGCCGGCTACGATGCCGTGCTGCAGGCCGAGGCGGGTTTCATGCACCTCAACGCGCCCGGCCCCGGCCAGCCACCCCAAAAAATGCCCGTGGCGATGGTGGATTTGCTGGCGGCGCACCAGTTCAAGGAGGGACTGCTCACCGCACTCTACCTGCGGGAACGGACCGGTCGCGGGGCTGCGGTGCACGTCAGCTTGCTCGATAGCGCGCTGTCGGCCCTCGCCAATCAGGCAGCCACCTACCTCGTGACCGGCCACGACCCGCAGCCGCTGGGCTCCGGCCACCCCAGCATCGTGCCCTACGGCACCGTGTACCGTGCGGCCAATGGCCGCCAGCTGGTGCTGGCCGTGGGTTCCGACGGACAGTTCCGGCAGCTGTGCGCGGCCCTGGAACAGCCCGATTGGGCGGCCGACCTCCGCTTCAGCACCAATGCCGCCCGCGTCGCCCACCGTACCGAGCTGGAAGCATTACTCACTGCCCGCATCGCGGCCGTGGATGGCGATGAGCTTCTAGTCGGGTTGGAGCGGCGCG
>JAYSZD010000683.1:0-3409 GCA_043738185.1 Hymenobacter sp.
ACCGTGTTGCTGATGTCGAAGCTCAGCTCATTACGGCCGTAGGTATTGCTCAAATCAGCCGCGAAGCCGGCGAGGGTGGCCCGCAGACCCGTGATGGCCGACTGGTCGTTGATAGTGGTGTTGATGAAGGGCAGGAAGCCGTTGGGAAACAAGCTGAGGTCGCTCTGGGTGGCTTGGTTGGGCAGGCGGTAGAAGCCGGCCGCCTTGCCGGTACGGCGCGTCACACCGCCGGCCACGTAGGCCTCCACGCCCCCACCGAGGCGGTACGAGCCGTTGATAAAGCCGCCGAAGTTGCGGGATTCCGAGTTGCCCACGCGCATGTTCTTGCGGTCGAAGCCGCGCTCGCGCACCAACTGGTCGTCCTGGGCTTTCAGGTCGCGGCGCAGCTGCTCGGTGTTGGCGCTGGCGGGGTAGTTGCCGCCGTTGCCCAGGTATATCAGCGGGGCCGTGTCTTCAAACGTGCGGTTGGTGTAGCCGCGGTTCAGAAACTGCCCGCTCACGTCCAGAAAACCCTTGCCGCCCAAGCCAATGCCCACGTTGGCGTCGCCCTGAAACACGGCGCCGTCGCCCTCGTAGTGCTGGCCGCCGGTGGCGCTGGCCGTCACGCCCGTAGAGTCGTCCTTAAGCTGGATGTTGATGACGCCGGCGATGGCATCGGAGCCGTATTGGGCGGCCGCGCCGTCGCGCAGCACCTCAATGCGCTTGATGCTGGCCAGCGGCACCACGTTCAGGTCGGTGCCCACCGAGCCGCGGCCCACGGTGCCGTTGATGTTCACCAGGGCCGAGGTGTGGCGACGCTTGCCGTTCACCAGCACCAGCACCTGGTCGGGGCCAAGGCCGCGCAGGCTGGCGGGGTCCACATGGTCGGTGCCGTCGGAAATGGCCTGGCGCGACGACTGGAACGAGGGCGCCGCGTAGGTGAGCACCTGCGAAACGTCAACTTGGGCAAAAGCCTTGATTTCGCGGGCCGAAATCACGTCCACAGGCGCGGTGGTGAGGATGTTGGAGCGGCCCTCACTGGCGCGCGAGCCGGTCACCACCACCTCGTTCAGGTCCTGGGCAGCGGCCACCAAGCGCACATCGATGCGGCTGCGGCCGTTCACCGGAATCTGCTGAGTGGCGAAGCCAATGGCCTGCACCGTGAGCGTAGCATCGGACTTCACTGCGAGCGAGAACTCGCCGTCGCTGCCCGTGGAAGTGCCGTTGGAGGTGCCGCGCTCGAGCACCGTGGAGCCGGGCAGGGCCTCGCCTGCCGCGCCCACCACCCGGCCGGTCACGGTGGCGTTCTGGGCGTGGGCGGTCAGCCCTAGCACCATTAAAAACAAAAAGAGTAGCGTATTTCTCATGAGCATGCGTAAAAAAGGTTGGTAAAAAATGGTTGATGGGCGCCGGTGCTTCGCCCCTCTACGAACGTGGGCTCCAACGCGAGACAAATTACTGATTATAAAAGCCTGCCGCCGCAAAAAGCCGCGCTTCGAAATACACCAAAAAACAGCTCTGCTGGTGGGTTACCGCTACGTGCAGCAGCGGTGCATGCCTGCCCGGCAACAAACACAGCAGCAACTGTGAGCACGGGGGAGCAGCATGGGGAGAGAGGAGTGTGGTGCAATCTTACAACAGCAGCTCCAGATTAACAATCCGGGCCCCGAGGTGCGACTCCACAAGCGGTGGGGCAGTAAAAATCCGGGGAGGGACCAGCTTCAAAAATCCAACTTCACGCCCAGAGCCAAGGTCAGGAGTTGGCTGATGCCGATGCTGCCACCGCGGTTGGTGAGGTAGGTGGCGATGTACAAATCGTTGCTGCCCAGCTCGTAGCAGAGCGATAGCTTGCGCGGCACACCGGTGGCCGCCACCGGGGCCGCCAGGTACGTGACGCGGCCACCCACCAGCGCGCCGTAGCGGGTATTGGTCGAAAACCAGTAGTAATCGTCCGGATACTGCCCCTTCTTCTCGGCGTTGAGGGTGCCGTGGGTGTAGCTCGCGTAGACGCCGATGGTGAACGGAACCGCCTGCACCTGTTCAGCCGCGCGCAGGTGAAACGGCGAGTACATCACCTTCAGGGAAGCCAGCGCCAGCGCCGAGCCCGCGAAGCGCCGGGGCACGTAGCCGATGAGAACGTCGGTTTCGAGGCGATTTTTGAGCAGGGAATAGCCCGCACCGCCGGCCACCAGGCCCAGGCCGCCGCCGGTTTGCAGCACCAGGTGGACGGGGCGGTACCATTTGCGCGCCAGCGCGGGCGGCGTGGCGAGGGTATCGGGCGGGGTGGTGGCGTGAGCGGCCAGAGAAGCGAGCAGCAGACCGGAAAGCAGCAGCTTTTTCATCAGAAGGTGACCCGTTTGATGCGAAATCCCCGGTCGCCCCACACGGTCACCACCATGTAGCGGCGCTCCGAGAAAGCATCGGAGTTGACGTAGGTCACGCCGTCGTTGAAGGGCTGGCCGATGGTGGACTGGTGGTTGTGGCCGTTCATTTCGAATACCAGACCGGGCGCCTCGCGCAAGGCCTGCACGTAGGGCAGGCGCAGGGCGGGGTCGAAATCGGAATTGGTGGGGGGCACATGCGAAACAACGACCTGCCGCCGGGCGCCGTCGAGGGTAGCCAGTTGGGGCCGCAGCCAGTTCAGGTCGGGCACCTGGCCATTGAAATTGTATTCGCGGCCGTTAGTATCGACCAGCACAAACTTGGTGTCGCCGTACACAAACGAGTAGTTCAGCGGCCCAAAAACGTGCTGGTAGGCCGCGCGGCCGTTGCCCACCAGGTCGTGATTGCCCACCACGGTAAGGTAGGGCACGGTCAGCTTGCGCAGCTTTTCATCGACCCAGCGCATTTCGCGGGCCAGGCCAAAATCGGAAATGTCGCCGGCCACGAGCATAAACGCGATGCCGGGCTGCTGATTGACGCTGGCCACCAAGTCCTCGGCTTCGTCGTAAAACTGCTGCGAGTCGCCGGTGAAGACGAAGCGCAGGGTGTCGGCCGGGGCCAACGGCCGGGCTTGCAGCCGGGCCAGATTTTTCCGGGTCAGGTTGGTGAATTCCTCCGGCACGCGGTGGTCGTTGGGGCTGAATTCCAACATTTCACAACCGGCTACTAACAGGGCCGCAACGGGTGCTAGCCAAGACCAGCGCCGGAGCGCAAACAATGCTGCCATAAATTAAAAAGCGGCGCGCGGCCAGCCCTGGTAAAAGACCACTAAACTGGTATTCACCGAAGCTGGTTGGGTGTTGCAACACTTTTAATTCGGATGCAACCCAGCCACCATCCGCTGGCCAGCAAAATTATCCCGGTACCGCAGTGCCGGCAAGCGCGGGGCTCCCCCCAACGGCGACCCGACGCTTTTCATATAAATCCGGCAAGCTACTGCCCCAAACCCGCCGCTTACAGGCTCAGCAGCTCCCGGAAGCGCACCGAC
>JAYSZD010000684.1:0-3408 GCA_043738185.1 Hymenobacter sp.
CTGGGCCGGAGCTTGGGCTGGAGGAACGGGCGCTGCTGCAATCGGTGGAACAAATGCAGCGGATGGAATCGACTCCTCAACATCCGGAACATGAGCAGCCCCGTTATTGGTTGCCGATTCGGCTGGCTGCGCAGGGTGATTGGTGGCAGCGGCCAACGCCAGCGTGGCCGCAATCTCCGTCGCTTGCAGGCGGCTGCCTGCCACTCCCGGCCCGGTACGCCGCTGAATCGGCGGCACTTCTATCGCCTCAAAATCGGGCGCCGCTGTAGCCTCTTCCGGGGCCGAAGGGATGGTCGCCGGAGCAGACTTCGGCGCTATTTCGCCCCCCACCAGCATGGGTCCGCGTCCCAGCAGCAGCCAGTCTCTTGAGACATTTGGGTACACTTCAAATACCCGACAAAGCAAGTCATAGCCCGGTTTGTTGCGTCCGTCGATGAGGTGCTGCACCACACTAGCCGTCTTGCCCAGGGATATCGCAAAGCTGTTTTTTGTGAGGCCAAACTGCTGAATCAGTTGACCAAAGCGTTGGTCGATGGGCACAGGAACCGGAGCCGCCATGAGATTTGCACAAATGAGTAATGGGCAAATGTAGAACGCGGACGCTTATCTCCCACCCTAAGGGCGGCTTGCAGCTTTGGGCAAATGCTCCAGCTTACTCGTAGCGCAGTGAATCGATGGGGTCCAGGGCGGCGGCTTTGCTGGCAGGATAGTACCCGGAAGCTAGGCCCACGCCTACGCAGATAACCAGGCCAGCTATCATCCAAACCCATGGCACCAAGAAGGAGCTGGCGCCCACAAGTACGGCCACGCCGTTGCCGCCCAACACGCCGAGCACAATGCCCAGCGTGCCGCCCATGAGGCAGATAACAATGGCTTCGATGAGAAATTGCTGGCGAATCTGAACAGCCGTAGCGCCCAGGGCTTTTCGGATACCGATTTCGCGGGTCCGTTCCGTCACCGATACCAGCATGATGTTCATGAGGGCGATGCTGGCCCCCAGTAGCGTGATGAAGGCCATGATGGTGCCGCCCACGCGCACCTTGCCAGAGAGCGATTCCAGGTCGGACGCCAGCGACTCGCTGCTTTCCACCACGAAACTATCTTCCTGACCCAGCTTGTCGCGGCGCACGGCGCGCATCACGCCGGTAGCTTGGCCGATGAGGAAATTCAGGGTACCCTGCTGGTCGGTGGCGGTTTTAATGTCATAGGTCAGGGCACCTTGCCGGGGCATCTGGTTGCCGGTGACCAAGGGTAGCAGGGCTAGGCGGTCGGCCCCGCCCCCGCCCATGCTGCCGCCGCTCTTTTCAAGCAGGCCCACTATCAGAAAGCGGCGGCCCAAGGCCGACACGTATTTGCCCACCGGGCTCTGCTTGGGAAACAGCCGGAGACGGATTTCCTCGCCCACTATCATCACGTTGGCGCCGCTGTTGAGCTCGGCCTGGGAAAACGTGCGGCCGCTGGCCAGGTTGTAGCCTTGGATTTTCAGGTAGTTTTCGTCGCCGGCCACCACTTGCATGTTGGGGTTGGTTTTGATGCCGTTCGCCTTCATTTCGGCGGCGCTCGTGATGGAGGCCGAAACTCCCACCTGCGCGTCTTCGCCCATGGCTTGCTTGTATTGCTTGGCCTGCAGAAAATCGATGGGAGCATACTGTTTGGCCTGCCGGCCGCCGCGCCGGCCCCGGTTGTTGTAGCCCTTGGCATGCAGGTCGAAGGAGTTGGCCCCCAGGCTGGCGAAGGTTTCCGATAAGGAGTTCTTCATCGCGTCGATGCCCGTGAGGATGCCCACCAGGGCAAACAGCCCAATGCTGAGAATCAGGGCGGTGAGTACGGTGCGCAGCAGATTGGCGCGGATGGAGCGGAAAGCTTCGCGGACGTTTTCGAATGGGCTCATGGGGAGTAACTCCAACCGGAGGCTGGAAAATCGTTGAACGACAAGTGCTGGGAACGGGCCGATGGCGCGCCTGCACAAAGATGGTGTCGTATTCTGAATGCGGCCAAAGTTCGGCGACCAGCGCTTAACTTGAACCACTGACGCCGCAACCCCGTTGATTCTTCGCGCTTCTTCCTTGAAAAACCTATGCTGCTAACGCGTTTTTTGTTCTTTCTGCTCCTGGCCGTGACCTGGGTGGCCGCGCCCCTGACCGCCCGGGCCAACATGGTATTCATTCCGATGGACAACACCCAGAAAGAGGCCCTGAAGGCGTACGGCGTGGCTTTTTGGCTGCTCCAGCGCGATGTTCCGGTCGACTGGCTGCTGAACTACCGGGGCGGGTCGTTCGCCTTTGAAACCACCACCGGCGCCGAAAACGAGCTGGCCGTGCGCGGCGTCACGTTTCAGGTTATCAGCGACGCCCAGTACACCGGCATTCTGCAGGAAATAGCCGACCCCAACGCCAACATGGACGTGATGAAGCTGGAAAAAGTCCCCAAAATCGCGGTGTACACGCCCAAGGGCAAGCAGCCCTGGGACGATGCCGTGACGATGGTACTCGCCTACGCCGAAATTCCCTACACCCAGCTTTACGACGACGAAGTGCTGGCCGGCACCTTGCCCAAGTACGACTGGCTGCACCTGCATCACGAGGATTTTACGGGCCAGTACGGCAAATTTTACGCCACCTACCGCAATTACCCCTGGTACCAGCAGCAGGTGCGCGATGCCGAGGCCGCCGCCAAGCGCAACGGCTTCGGCAAAGTGAGCCAGATGAAAAGCACGGTGGCCGTCAAAATGCAGGAGTTCATCGCCGGCGGCGGCTTTTTGTTTGCCATGTGCTCGGCCACCGACAGCTACGACATTGCGCTGGCGGGCCTGGGCCTTGACATGGTGGAAAGCATGTACGACGGCGACCCGGCCGACCCCAACGCCCAGGCCAAGCTGAATTACAACCGCTGCCTGGCCTTCGAAAACTTTCAACTGGAGCGCAATCCGATTCAATACGAGTACTCCAACATCGACATGCAGCCCAACGAGCGCGGCCTGGGCGAGCAGAACGACTACTTTTCGCTCTTCACCTTCTCGGCCAAGTACGACCCGGTGCCCACCATGCTGTGCCAGAACCACGAAAAAACCATTCACGGCTTCATGGGCCAGACCACGGCCTTCCGCAAGCGCCTCATCAAGTCGGATGTGGTGGTGATGGGCGACACCAAACAGACCGGTGAAGCGCGCTACGTGCACGGCACGCTCGGCAAAGGCACCTGGACCTTTTATGGCGGCCACGACCCGGAGGACTACCAACACCTCGTGGGCGAAGAACCCACCGACCTGGCCCTACACCCCAACTCGCCGGGCTACCGGCTGATACTGAATAATATCCTCTTTCCTGCAGCCAAAAAGAAAAAGCAGAAGACCTAAACCTTGGCGCCGCTGCCTGCTTTATAAAAAATCCCCGCTTCACTTGAAGTGGG
>JAYSZD010000685.1:0-8855 GCA_043738185.1 Hymenobacter sp.
CTCCAACGGTGCTAACGTGATAAGGTCCTTCGCAAGCTCAGGATGACAAACTTAGCGCTTACTTCTTCTTCAATCCAAGCTCAATCAGGCGCTCGTTCAGGAACTCGCCGGCCGTGATGTCGGCCTCCTTCTTGGGGTTGTCGGGCGTGATGCAGTGCTCCAGGGCGGCCAGGCTCATTTCGGAGCGCGGGTGCATAAAGAACGGCACCGAGAAGCGTGAGGAGTTCATTTTCTCGCGGGCCGGGTTCACCACGCGGTGAATGGTGCTCTTGAGCACGCCGTTGGTGAGGCGCTGGAGCATGTCGCCCACGTTCACCACAATCTGGTCGGGCAGGGCCGTGATGGCAATCCACTCGCCGTCACGGCGCTTCACCTGCAGGCCGTCGGCGCTGGCGCCCATGAGCAGGGTAATCAGGTTGATGTCGCCGTGCTCGGCAGCGCGCACGGCGTCGGCCGGTACCGCGTCGGGGTCTTCGATGGGGAAGTAATGAATGGGCCGCAAGATGCTGTTGCCGTGCTTCACCTTGTCATCAAAATAGTTTTCGGGCAGCTCCAGGAAAATGGCAATGGCGCGTAGCACGTCCTGGCCGGCGCTTTCCAGCGTCCGGTAAGCCAAGAAAGTGCTCTTCTGGAAGCCGGGCACTTCTTCGGGCCAGATGTTGGCGGGGTACTCGTTTTTGATGGGGTCTTCCTCCTCCACTTCCTGGCCCACGTGGTAAAATTCCTTCAGGTCGCCGGTATTGCGGCCCTTGGCGTGCTCCTTGCCTTTGCTGATATAGCCGCGCTGGCCAGCCAGCTCGGGCTTTTCGTAGCGCTGCTTTGCCTCGTCGGGCAGCTGAAAAAACGCTTGTACATCGGCGTATAGCTGCTTGGTTTGCTCGTCGTTCAGGCCGTGGTTTTTGAGGGCTACGAACCCAATGTTTTGGTAGGCCTCCCCGAGCTGCTGCACGAAGCGAGCCTTTCGCGCAGAGTCGCCGGAACGAAAGTCGGCGAGGTCGAGCGAAGGGATTTGGTCAAGAAGTTGGTTTTGCATGGAAAAATTAGATTTACTTTGAGGCCGACTGGGCCCTGCGGTTGGCAACGACGCAAGTTAAGCAAAACCTTGTACCGGGTGCAGACCGTAAGTAGTTCATCCTATCTCTATTTTTGAATAAACAGCCGACAACCATTTTTTGATTTTCACTCCTATGAAACGTCCTCTCTTGATGCTTTGCAGCACTACCCTGACTTTGGCCCTGCTGGCCAGCTGCGAAACGAGCAAGCCCGCCACCGATGTAAGCGCCACGGCCAACAATGGCACCACGGCTCCCAATGGCGCTGCCAGAGCCGAAAGCATGGAATCGAACGGCATTCGCCTGACTCCTTTCAGCGATTCGCCTCGCTACCCCGAAGCCCAGATGAAGCTGCGCTCGCCCATTTCCAACTCCACAATTCCCAGCGGCGAGGTGCCTTTCTCTTATCTGGTATCCAATTTTCAGCTCACCAAAATGAGCAGCGGCCCGCAAACAGGCCGCATGGCCAACTCCATGAAAGGCCAGCACATCCACAATATTGTGGATAATGAGCCTTACACGGCCCATTACGAAACGAGTTTCAAGAAGGCCATTCCCGATGGTCAGCACGCTGTGCTTTCTTTCCTCTCGCGCTCCTACCACGAAAGCCTCAAGCACCGCGGCGCCTATGACCTGCGCATCATCAATGTGGGCGATGCCACCCCAACCGGCGCGCCCATCATCGACGTGAATGCGCCCAACTTGTTCTACAGCCGTCCCAAGGACACGTATTCCGGCGCCGATGCCCGTCGCATCATGCTAGACTTCTACTTGGTGAATACCACCCTGGAGCCCGGCGGCAACCGCGTGCGCGCCACCATCAACGGCACTGAGTTCATGATTGAAAACTGGCTGCCCTACCAGATGGAAGGCTTGCCAGCCGGCGAAAACACGGTAAAGCTGGAGCTGATTGACGCTAGTGGCAACTTGCTGCCCGGCGCCTTTAACTCGGTAACCCGCACGTTCACAGTTGCCCCCTAATTCGTTCTGGCGGCTCGCCATCAGCACATTCTGCTGAATTTCCGAAAGCATCTTCACCACAGAGTAACGAGCTTACTTGGGCGGTGGAGATGCTTTTTGGCGTTCAGCAGAACGTGTTTTTAGCTTCATTTGCATTCGTTTCCGGCTTTGTATTATTTATCATGCCTTCCGCTCCTGCTGTTTCGCCGTCTCCGCTGCTCACCCGCGAGAAAGTGCTCCGGGCCTTGCGTCAGCTAGCGCGCGAGGGCCCGCCGCACCTGCCCGCCGGCACCGTCTACGAGCTGGTGTACCGGGGGCGCCGCTACCCGCCCCGCGCCGTGGCCGAGCGCGCCTATCGCCTGGCTACCGGCGACCCGGCCGCTCGCTGGCCCCGGCCGGCCGGGGCCCCCACCACCGCCTTGTTGGAAGGGCTCGACTTTACCATCAGCACCAAACGCCCTGTCCTCACCTCAGGCTCGGCCCACGATGGCGAGGAAACCGCCCGTCAGCAAGCCGAAGACCTGTATACCGGCCCCGTCGACGAGGCCCCGCAAGCGGCAACGACCCTGACCAAAGCCGCTGAGCCCAACGCCTTCTACGAGGCGCCGGCTTACTCCCGCGCCGACGCCCTGGCCGAGTTGTTTATCAGCGCAAGCGAACTGGAAGCGACGCTGGCAGGGCTGGCCCGGCGCCAGAACCTGCTGCTGCAAGGCCCGCCCGGCACGGGCAAAACGTTTCTGGCCCGCCGCCTAGCGTGGCTCCTGCTGGGCGCCAGAGACGAGAGCCGCATTGAGGTCGTGCAGTTTCATCCCAGCTACGGCTATGAAGATTTCATTCTGGGCTTTCGGCCCGGTGCCGATGGGCGTTTTCAGCTCGTGCCCGGCGTGCTGCCGCTCCTGTGCCAGCGAGCAATGGCCGACCCTGGCCGGCCTCATTTCTTGCTTATCGATGAGGTGAACCGGGGCAACGTGCCGCGCATTTTTGGCGAGTTGCTGCTGCTGCTCGAAGCCGACAAGCGCGGCCCCGCCCACGCCCTGCGCCTGCCCTACGCGCCCCCAGAGGCGCCCCGCTTCTTCGTGCCCGAAAACCTGTTCGTCATCGGTACGCTCAACCTGGCCGACCGCTCGCTGAGTCCGCTGGACTATGCGCTGCGGCGCCGCTTCGCATTCGTGGAGTTGAAGCCTCGGTTTGGAACGGCGCTGCAGCAGTTTCTTAAAGCGCGGCAAGTGCCCGAAAAAATCATCGAGCAGTTGTGTACTCGCATGGCCGCCCTCAATCAAACCATTGCCGACGACCCGGAATTGGGCCCCGACTTTGTGGTTGGCCATAGCTACTTCTGCCAGCCGCCTACCGAGCCTGAGCAGGCCGCCGGTTGGCTGCGCCTGATTCTGGAGCAGGAAATTGGCCCACTCCTGGCCGACTACTGGCGCGAGCAGCCGGCCACAGCTGCCGCCCAGCTGCGCAAGCTGCTAGCGTAACCAGCGGCGTGTTTTCAGCTTTTTTCTACTGAGATAAATTCGCGGAATTCCCAGAATCCGACCAAAGCCGTGATACCGCTTCCCACCCTCTACTACTTCCTCTGTTACGCTTGGAACCGCCTGCCCGAGCCGGCGGTGCTGCAAGCGAGCGAGGCCACGCCGTTTCACCGGCCGCTGGCGATGCTGGCCCAGGTGCTGCTGCATAGCACGCGTCGCCTGCTCAAAACCGGCCTGCCCCGCACGTTTCAGCCCCAGGAAGCCGAGCTCACCACCCTGCGCGGCCGCGTTGAGCTGACGCCCAGCCTGCGCCGGGGACTGCTGGAGCGGGGCCGCGCCATTTGCGCCTTCGATGAGCTGACCACCAGCACGCCTCTGCACCGCCTGCTGGCCCAGACGCTGGCCAGTCTGGCTACCGCCGCCGACGTGCCCCCAGCCTTGCGCCGGGAGTTGAGCCGGCTACGGCGATATTTGCCCGCTGTCGAGGCTGAGGCAATAGCGGCTAGGCCTACGACAGTTACGTTTCGGGAGTTGCGGCGGCAGCGGCCGGGCAATGCGGACGCTTTCCTGCTACACGTGTGCGAGCTGGTGTGGCAAACGGCGCTGCCCAAGCCTACCGCCCAGGGCCGCGGCCGCTTTGCTGATTTCCGCCGCGACGAAGTGTTCATGGCCCGACTGTTTGAACAGTTCACCCGCAACTTCTTCCGGCGCGAGCAGCGCCGCTACCGCGTTTACGCCGAAACCATCGCCTGGCAGGCCGAGGGCCAGACCGACGACCTCGCCCTGCTCCCCACCATGCTCACGGACACGACCCTCGAAGCGCCAGACCGGAAAATCATCCTCGATACTAAATATTACGCGGCCGCTCTGCGCACCCGCTACGACCGGCAGCGGCTCATTGCCCCGCACCTTTACCAACTCTACGCCTACCTCCAAAACCAGCGACCAGCCCCGGAGCAGGCCCTGGAAGGCATTCTGCTCTACCCTGCCGGGCACGGCCCTGCTGCCACCCAAGACGTGGACCTGCGCTACACGCTGGGCGGCCATCCGGTGCGGGTCGTCACCCTCAACCTGCACCAGCCCTGGCCCGGCATAGCCGCCGATTTGCTCGGTCTGATTACTGAATAACTTACTTAACTGCCCGCCCTCTAAACAAAAAAGCAGCTCATACTTCCCTGACGGGAAATAGGAGCTGCTTCAAATTGACTGGCGTTGAGCTTAATACAGGCTCAACAAGCAACTACTTAACAACCTCAGTGGTCGTGGTGGTGCTCGAAGCCTCGGTGGTAGCAGGAGCTGTAGCGTCCGTAGCGGGAGCCATAGCGTCCGTAGCAGGAGCCATCATCGTGGTGTCGGTGGTCGTGGTCGTGGTGGTTTCCGTGGTGGCAGGAGCCTCAACGGTGGTGGTTTCGGTCGTCTTCGACTCGCACGAGGTCAGACCAGCGGTCAGGGCGAAGCCCAGGGCAGCAACTTTAATCAGGTTCTTCATTTTGGGGGTAATTTTGAAAGTGGGTTAACTCAAAATCTGCCCTTTATGCTGGCTTCCTGAAAAAGTAACCCGGTCGATAAAAAAATTATTTTAGTGGGTTACTTGTAGCCTTGACGCGTATTAACCCCCGAAAGCGAATGAGCAGGGGCAATCCAACTTCTTCTCCTTTGACTCCTACTGACGACGCACTGATTGCTGCCATTCGCGGCGGCGACGAGCGGGCCCTGGCCCACCTCTACCGGTTGCATTGGCCCATGGTATCCCACTTCGTACTGCAGAACAGCGGCACGGACGACGACGCCCAGGACGTGTACCAGGAAGGGGTGATGGTGTTTTATGAAAAAGTTCGCGACGGCTCTTTGGAGCTTAGCTGCCAGATTAAAACCTACCTCTACGCCGTGTGCCGCCGCCTGTGGCTCAAGCGTCTGACCAGCAAAAGCCGCTTCGGCGTGCGCTTGCTCGACGATGAGGAGCACGGCCCCTACCTCAACACCGGGGCCGAGGAAGACCTGCTTGCCGCCGAGGAACAGGACCGCCGCTTCGATACCATGAGCGAGGCCCTCAACCACCTTGGAGAGCCCTGCCGCTCGCTTTTAGAAGGTTTTTACCTGCTCGACAAATCGATGCAGGAATTAACCGCAGCGTTTGGCTACACCAATGCTGACAATGCAAAGAATCAAAAATACAAGTGCCTGGTGCGCTTGAAAAAATTATTTTTTACCCATTACAAAGAAGAGTCTACCTGATGGTTTTTAGCTCCGGGCTCGTTGCCCGGAACACACTCCGTTTGCTTACCGCCACTGGCTCCGGGCCGGTAGCTCTTACCCATGATGACCGAAGCAGACTACTACGCCTTATTTGAAGCCTACGCCCTTGGCGAGCTGGCCGGGCCTGCCCGTGCCAACCTCGAAGCGCGTCTGGCCGCCGACCCGGTACTGGCCTTGCGTTACGCTGACTTTACGGAGCTGACCGGTACCCTGCATGCTTATGGACAGCGGCAGCAGGTGCGCCAGCAATTAAAAAGCATACACGCCACCATGCTGGCTGCTGACGCGTCCGAAGCATTCATCCCTGCTGAAACCCGCACCGAACCCGGTCAGCTTACCTCCTCGGTGCACCCCGTGCTGCGGATTTCGCGTACCGAGCGCCGGCTGCGCGACTTCTGGAACGGCCACCGGGCCACCATGGGCGTGGCTGCTTCGGTGGCGGTGCTGGCAGTATTCTGCACCTTGCTGGGCCTGGAATGGTGGCGCGCCGCCAAAACCCAGCCTTCAATGTATGGCTATACCGTGCTTCGGCGCGAAGTAGAACGCATCAAGAAAAGCCAGAAGGATTTGAGCATTACGCTCAACCAGTTTGGCCGCTCCGCCGCAACCCCGCCGGTAGCCCGGGAAAGCAGCGGCACCGGCTTCGCCCTGACCGCAGAAGGCTATCTGGTAACGAGTTACCACGTCATTCAGGGAGCTGATTCGGTGCTGGTGGAAGGCCACGACCGCAAGCGCTACCACGCCGAACCGGTGTATTCCGACCGCAAGCACGATTTGGCCATTCTGCGCATCACCGACAAAAAATTCATCGGTTTTGGCCGGCTGCCTTACGCCATCAAAGAAGGTGAGGCGGATTTGGGCGAACGGGTTTATACTCTGGGTTACCCCCGCGAAGACGTGGTGTATGGCGAAGGCGCCCTGAGTGCCCGCTCGGGCTTCAAGGGCGATACCGCGTTCTACCAAGTTAGCATTCCGGTGAATCCGGGCAACTCCGGCGGCCCGCTGCTCGATGAGCGCGGCAACCTGATTGGAGTGGTGAGCGGCCGCCAGAACGATGCGCAAAGCGCTGCTTTCGCCACCAAGTCGTCGTATCTGGTGCGGCTCGTCGATTCCCTGGCCGCGGCAAAACCGGCCGTGCCCTACCTCCTGCCCCGCTACGGGCAGCTGGCGGGTAACAGCCGCCCTCAGCAGCTTAAAAAGCTGCAGGACTATGTATTCGTTGTGAAGGTGTTTGAATAAGCATTGATTGTATTAGTAATGGCCGCGCGCGCTACGCCGCTATCCGCAGCAAAAAGGCCTGTTTCTTCATGGAGACAGGTCTTTTTGCTGTTTGTTTTTATCAGTTTTTCATAGCGTTGGGTTTTGCCACTTTTCCGCTGTTTTAGACACAAATAGCCCCTTTGCCAACAACCTTAAGACCCTTATTTCAGTATTCAGACTCAGGCCAAGCGTGCCTGAATCCTACCATTCCATATTTCTTAACTCCGCTTCCCGTGGCTCAAAATCAACAAACTCCCCCCAGCAGCAACGACGTTGCCGGCTCGGCCCTTTTTAAGAAGTTCCTAGGCACCGCCGAAGGCTACATTCGCCAGCCTACGCGCATGAAAACGCTGCTGACGGATGCTTACAAAAAGGCCAGCGACAAAAACGACGTGGGCACGCTGGCCCACGAGGCCTGGGAAACCCTCCAGACCATGTTCCGGCTTATCAAAGCCTCAATGTCGGGCGAATACACGGGCGTACCCGGTACTACGATTGCAGCGGCTGTGGCCGTGCTCATCTATTTTCTGAGCCCCATCGACCTGATTCCGGATTTCATTCCAGTACTCGGCCTGCTCGACGACGTGGCGCTGGTGGCGTGGTTTTCAACCACGCTGAAGGGCGAGATGGACAAGTTTCAGGACTGGGAAACCAGCAGCGCCCGCGTAGTAGCCGTCACGGGTAGCCCGGCTCAGGCGTATGCCTCCACTGATAAAGAAACGCCCGCTTCGGCAGCAGCTGTAGCTGCTTCGGCTACCGCCACGGCCAGCAACGAGGTGAAGCACGATGCCGACGCGCTCGACGAGCAAGCTGAAGCATCAGCAGCCCGGCGCAGCGGCAGCACGGGTACTACCGCACTGTCAGAAGGAGCAGTGCTTTCCAAAGAATCGGCTAAGTCTCACGGCACGACCGACCTGCCCGGTGCGCCGGCAATAGGCGGCCATTCGGCTACCGATTCCACCCCCGATGCCGGGCCGACTACTCCTACCAATGGCCCCACTGTTCGGGCCTGGGAGGGTAGCCGCAACCCCACGGACGCCAGCAACCTCGATACCGGCGGCAACGTCCGGTAAGTTTCATCCTGCATCCAACGAAAAAAATCCCGATAACTTACGTTACCGGGATTTTTTTCGTTGATGAGAAAACGAGTTGTTGCTCAGGCTGCTGCGGCATGGTCGCGCACGTAGCGCACAAAGTCGCCCACCGTGTACAAAGGCACTTCGTCGGGAATGACGATGCTGAAGTTGCGCTCCAGCTCCAGAATGATATCAACCACGTCGAGGGTTTCGAAGCGCAGGTCGCGGGCGAGGCTGGCGGTTTTGCGTACCCGGCTGGCCCGAATGGCCTTGCGCTTGCTGATGATGCGAAAGACCTGCTGTTCAATAGTAGGGCTAAGGGTGGGCCTTGTAGCGGATACGTACATAGAAATAAGCAAAAAAAGGGCGTAGAAGAGGGAGAGACAGATTTGGTTAAGGTGCTCGCCGGTAGTTGTTGCTGCAACAAAAACGCACCGACGAGCTCCCACAACGCCTAAATAGTTAGGCTAGTATTGGCGGCGTAGCCGCCTGTATTTCTTCAGAGTCCACCTCTTCCGAATTGGTTGCAAGGTGGTCCGGATTTTTTCCGGTTATTTTTCCCTTGAGGGTTTCGCTCAGCAGGTACATCACCGGCACTACCACCAGCGTGACGAGCGTGGCGAACACCAGACCGAAGATGATGGTCCAGGCCAGCGGGCCCCAGAAGGTAACCGACTCGCCCCCAATGAAGAAGTGCGCATTACCAGATGCAAACAGCTCGTAGAAGTCGACATTCAGGCCGATGGCCAGGGGGATGAGGCCCAGCGTGGCGGCCG
>JAYSZD010000686.1:0-3406 GCA_043738185.1 Hymenobacter sp.
GACGAGCTCCAGGGCCTCAAGCGCGGCATCATGGAAATGTACGACGCGCTGTGCATCACCAAGGCCGACCAAGGCAACGAGCAGGCCGCCCGCCGCGCCCGCCTCGACTACCAGAACGCGCTGCACCTTTTTCCGCCCTCGCCCTCGGGCCAGGTGCAGCCGGTGCTGCTCACCTCGGCGCTGGGCAGCACCGGCCTGGCCGACGTGTGGGCCGTGATTGAGGACTACGCCGCAGCCACGCGGGAAAACGGCTATTTCCAGCAGCGGCGGCAGCAGCAGCAGCTCCAGTGGCTGCACCAAAGCATCGTGCAGGAGCTGGAAACCCGGTTTTATGCCGACGCGGCCGTGCGCGGCCGGCTCCCGGCCGTGCAGGAAGCCGTGGCGGCCGGCCAGTTGACACCGTTTGCGGCGGCTACGGAATTGCTGGGCTTGCCGGGCGGGGCGGCGAGGGTGGGTTAGGTCAGGCGGCCACCATGCTAGCCGCGGCGGGGCCGCAGGCTCAGGTAGTCGAGAAAGTAGAGCACCTTCACCGAGACGGAGTTATTGTGCGGGGTGTTGATGGTGCTGGTGAAATTATCGAAATACTGCGGCGTGGCTTGGTCGGCGAATAGCTCCGCGGTGCTGGCATTTTTCCACACCACGCTGATTTGGGAGCCCGGCGCAAACCACCACGAGTACACAGCGTCCACGTTGAAGGCGTTGTAGGTGTTGTCGCGGTTGCGCTTATAGGCCACGGCGGTTTCCGCGCCATCGGGGCGCAGGCGGCTGAAGTCGCGGTAGTGCACGTTGCTCACGTAGTGCCGGGTGCGGATGTTGAGCGACATGCGGTTGGTGAAGGTGTAAGTAACCGTAGCCGTGTTGGTGACGGTGGCCACGTTGCGGCGGCCCAGCAGCACATCACCGTTCCGCCCCCCGAAGTCGGTGAGCAGGGCCGCGTCCTCGGCAATGCCGGCATTGAGGCCGCCGGCGTAGCCAATCTGGTTGCGAATCAGCTCGTAGCTGGTGGCATACACGAAGCTGAGGTGGTCGTTGGCCCGGTAGCGCGGGCTCAAACTCAGAAACAGCGTATTGCGGTTGGTGCGGTCGCCATCGGCGGCAAACAACCGGACGGCGTACCGCACGTCGTAGGCAAATTTGCGGCGGTAGTCCGATGACAAAAAGCCGTTGAGGCGGGCATTGGCGGGCTTGCGCACGTAGTAGCGGCCCAGTGGCGCGCGGCGGGGGTCGAAATAGTCGCGGGCCAGCGGCAGGGCCTGCAAGTCGATACCAGTAGTCAGGAAATTTTTGGTGAACGTGGTGTTACCGCCCAGGTACAGGCCCGCGTCCTGGTAGCGCGTGGGCTTTTGCAGCAGCGAATACTGGAGACTGCCGTAAGTACGCAGGTTGTTCACCTTCCAAAACGGCTTGTAAATGTTGTAGTTGGCGTTGATGGACTGTGAAATCTCGTTGTTGCTGAACAAGATGCCCAGGTCGTTCGGATTATAGGTACTCGACTCGATGCCGTGGTCGACGCTCCAGGTGAAATTGCCGCTGATTTTGCCCACGCTGAGGTAGTACTTGTACCCGTTCTGGTTCTCCACTTCGCTTTCCCGGTTAAAATCCTTGCCGCGCCGGTGCGAGTAAACAAGCTGGCCATCAACAGCGTAGGCATTGGCCTTATTAGCGAATCGGAACAGGCCGCCGGTCACGTTAGCGTCGTAGGTGCGGCCGGCGCGCGTTACGTTGGTGTTGATGAGGCTCACGAAGGAGTTATTCTTCAAGCTTTGGTCAAGCACCGCGATGCTGTAGTTGCTGAACGGCTGGGTGAGCACCTCGCGTTGGGCGCCGGTGGTGCTGTCCTGCACCGTGGCGTACACGTCGTTGCTCAGGGCGTTGAAAATTCCCACGCCCAGGCCCTTACTAGTGCGCCCCGACACCTTAGTGGCGTTGAGCAGGCGCGTCACGCCGGGATTTTCTACCACGAACTCGCCGCCGCGCCGCTGGCCGTCGGCCTCGCGGGTACCCTTCCGCAATTGGCCGCTCACCTGCCCGAAACCAATGGGCGTAGCTCCCACCCGCCGCGAGTAAAACAGCCCGCCCTTGTTGAATAGCTCGGTGCCTTCGGTAAAAAACTGCCGGTTTTCGGCAAATTGCACTTCAAATGGCGAGAGGTTGAGCACCTGGTTGTCGCTCTGCACCTGCCCGAAATCGGGCACGAGCGTGGCATCGAGCGTGAAGCTTTCGTTGATGCCCCACTTCACGTCGGCCCCGCCGTTGAAGCTCGTGCTCGTGTTCTTCTTGCCCTGCTCGTTGAAGGGGTAGTGGTCGACGTAGGTCGAAACGTAGGGCGTGAGCGAGAGGCGCAGCGGCGGCTTGAGGTCGCGCAGGCCCGTGAGCTCGCCCCACTGGTTCACGAAGCCCGAAACCTGGGGCTTGACTTCGTTCCAGAAAAACACCTGCCGAGTGCTGCGCCGCTGCCGGCCAAAATTCAGGCCCCACACCTGCTCCTCGGCCTTGCTGAAGCGAATGGCCGAAAAGGGAATGCGCATTTCGGCCACCCAGTCGGTGCCCTGCAAGGTGGTGCGCGAGTCCCACACGGCGTTCCAGTTTTCGTCTTCGCCAGTGGCGGGCGAGTTGCGCAGGTCTACTTGCACGCCGCCGGGCGTGAGCAGGAACTGGTAGCCGTTGAGGTGGTCGTTGTAGGTATCGATGAACACGCCAAACCAGTCGGAATTGCCGATGTTATCGCGGGCCGTGAGCTCACGCAGGATGGAATCCTGCGACACGTCGTGCATGATGGCGCCCACGTAAATGGCCACGTCATCGTAGAGGACACGTACTTCGGTGGGGTATTTTTCGGGGCGGCCCGGCGTGGGCTCCAGCTCGGTAAACTGCGAGGCAATGGGCGCGGTTTGCCACACGGCTTCGTCGAGCAAGCCATCCAGCTTCAGCGGCGTGCTGATGCGCACAGCTTTGAGCTGACGTTTGGGAGCCGGCCTAGCAGCCTCGGCAGCGGCCGCAACGGGCAGCGGCGCCTGCTGGCCGTGGGCCGAGCCGGCAAAAATTCCCAACCAAAATATCAATAAAAAACAGCGCATATCCTTCCTTCCAAACACCTAACACGGGCTAGGCCCATAGATGGGGCAAAGGTCCGAACGTTGCGTGCGACTGCCTAATTTGTGTGGTTAAAATGGCCAATAGTTCGCCGCACGCATAACCAGTGGCCTTGGCCGCCATTCTGGTGCTGGAAATGACGGACCGGCACTCGGCCATCTTCCAGCTGCTGATAGGGGCCATGCTGGCCCAGACCGTAGCGGCGCTCGTGGACTCACACTCGCTCTACGAACACCTGTGTCAGGGCTTTATCCGCGAGGCACTGCACCGGGCCAATGAGCCGACCCCCTTGCCGGCCGGACCTCCACCAATG
>JAYSZD010000687.1:0-3403 GCA_043738185.1 Hymenobacter sp.
TTGGTTTTTTTAGGCTGGTACGGCGACGCGCTTGGCTACTTTCCGCTTGAGCTTGATAACGCCTACCTTGTCCAAGGTCCAGATAACCGAATAAGTAGGGTCCAGCTCCCACCACTTCACGCCAAAATTCACGCGCATGGGCAGCTTGTGGTGGTTATTCTGGAACAGCTCACCAAAGGCCAGGAAATCCAGGGCCAGCGTGTTTTTGGATTTGTCGTTGTTGTCGAAGTTCTGGTAGCCATACTTGTGGCCGCCCCAGTTCACAATGGCGCCGTGGATGGGGCCCATCAGGAAGTGGATGGGCAGCAGCAGGTACTGCCACCATGCCGTAGCAAAGTTGATGTAGAACAGCACGTAGGCCGTGCCCCAGCCCAGGCGCGAGTACACCGTGCCCCCAAACTTATCGAGCCACTTCCACTCCGGAATGTCGCCATCGAAGCGCTTGGCACCCTCGTGCACGTCCTTCACCACGTCGTTGTAAATCACCTTCGTCTTCCACATCATATCGAAGGCATTGTTCGAAAAGTGCGGGGAGTGCGGGTCCAGCGCGGTGTCGGAGTAGGCGTGGTGCATGCGGTGCAGCAGCGCGTAGGCCCGAGGCGAGAGGAAGCTGCTGCCCTGGCAGATGTAGGTGAAGGCGAAGAAGAACTTCTCCCAGAATTTATTCATCGTAAACATTTTGTGCGCCGCGTAGCGATGCAGGTAAAACGTCTGCGTAAACAGGGACAAATAGTAGTGGGCAACGAAGAAAATCAGAATAGCCATAGGGATGAATAGCAAGCGGAACTGACCGTACAAGCAAAGCACTTGGGGTAAGGTTCACCAGAACCGGTGCAAAATTACGGCCAGCGTACGCCCAGTAGATATTTTGGGTCAGGAAGGCCAAAATGTTGCACGAAATCGGACGAGGGCGCAAGCCGCATGGCGCGCGCTGCCCAAACGTCGGCCGCGCCGGCTACTTATAGAACTCCCGCGCCGCGTCCCAATGCGGGGCGTCGGGCAGGGGGGCCACAAAGGTCATGGCTTCTTTCGTGACGGGGTGCTGCAACTGCAGCTGGCGGGCGTGCAGGGCAATGCTTACGTCGGGCAGGGGCGCGATGAAACCGTACTTCACATCGCCGATGATGGGGGTGCCCAGACCGGTGGCCAACTGGGTCCGAATCTGGTGCGGACGGCCCGTTACGGGGTTCACCTGCAGCAGGTAGCGGTTGCCGGCCGGGCCCAGCAGTTCGTAGTGCAGCTCTGAGCGCAAGCCCTGCGAGTGCTTTTCGGAGTAGGCCTTGGTCACGTTGCGCACCGTGTCTTTCACCAGCCAGTGTACCAGGGTTCCGTTTTCGGGAATGGGCGGCTTGCCGGTGAGGGCCCAGTAGGTTTTGGTCATCAGCGAGTCGCGAAACATCTCGTTGAGGCGGCTCAGGGCCTTGCTGGTTTTGGCCAGCACCACAATGCCGCTCACGGGCCGGTCGATGCGGTGGCACACGCCCACAAAGGCTTCACCGGGCTTCTTGTACTTGAAGCGCAGGTATTCGGCGGCTTTTTTGGAGAGGGGCTCGTCGCCGGTGGCGTCGCCCTGCACGAGCAGGCCAGCAGGCTTGTTGATGACGAGAAGGTGATTGTCTTCAAACAGAATTTCTCTGCCTTCGGACCAGATGTTGGGACGATTCACGCGGCGGTTGCGGGCGGGATAGGAAGTTTTAAGCAGAAGGGGGACCAGGGCCCACCAGGGGGCTACCGCACGTCATCAGACCACACCTCACCGGGCGCTCCGCTCTTGCTTTTTAGTGGCACGAAGATACGAAGCTGAACGGAAGCGAAACCCAACCGGGCTAGGGCCGGACCGGGTCCGTTGCCGGCCCGGTCACGGGGTTGTACCAATCTACGTTGCGCGAGAGAAACATGACGGCCCCCAGCACCACCACCAAACCCAGGCTGCCCACCAGCAAGGCATAATCCTGCAGTTGCAACACCACGAACAGAAAGCTGTACACCAAGGTCAGCACGCCCGCCGTAACCAGTGTCAGCCGGCGGTGGCGGAAGCTGGCCGCGGCGTAGGCCGTCACTAAACCCACGATGACCAGCGCCGACAACCCATAGGCAGCATTGAAGGGCATTTGCTCGGACAGGGCCAGCAGCAGCACGTAGAAAATCACTAGTGCCAAACCCACCAGAATGTACTGGAAAGGATGAAAGCGGCGGCGGTTGAGGATTTCGACGAAAAAGAAAATGAGGAAAGTGAGCGTGAGCGGCAGCAGGGCGTATTTGGCTGCCCGCATGGTTTTCTGGTACTCGTTCACGGGCACCAGCAGGCGCACGCCGAACGTGGACTCGTCTACTTGGGGCCGGTCGCCGTCGCTGCGCCAGTGCTGGGCGAAGTTGCGGTTGAGGTGCAGCACCTGTCAGTCGGCCGTGAATTGCTGGGCATCCACGGTGCGCCGGGTGGGCAGGAAGGCTCCGATAAAACTCGGGTCGGCCCAGGGGGCGCTCAGGTGCAGGGTGGTTTGGCGGCCGAGGGGCGCCACCAGCAGGCCCGTGCTGCCGTTCAAATCCAGGTCGAAGGCGAAGGTATGGCGGCGCGTGAGGGCGGCCTCGTCGGGGATGGGAACGGCGGCGTTGAGGCCGTTGGCCGACTCGCCGGGCCCGTTTTCGATGCCCGTTTCACGGTCGTAGCGGGAGTAGCGGCGCTGCTCGATGGCCACGGCGCTAACCTGGGTAGTGCTGGTGGGCGCGGTGCCGTAGGGCAGCACTTCGGCCACGGGCACGCCCGGCTCGAAACCGCGGGGCTGGCCATCCCAGCGCAGGACCAGGCCTTGGCGGATGCCTTTCATGTCGGAAATACCCACTGCTACGAAAGCTTCGGACCAGCGCACAGCGGCTGCCGGTACGCCCAGCTCGGCCAGGGGCGGCGCCTGGAATGCGCCCTCCACGCGCAACCCGGCCCGGTACACCACCGCCTCGTAGATGCCGCGCCGGCGCCGCTCGGGCGCCAGGGTGCCCGTGGTAGCCAGCGTGTCGGGCAGCAGGCTGAGGTAGCGCGTGACCTCACTCACCACGCCCCGTTCGCTGGTGACGCGCGCCGTGTAGGGCAGCACCAGCACGGGGCCCAGCACCAGCTGCGGCCCGCCCCACTGGCTGCTGATTTCGGCTGTCGCGGCATCGCGGTTGCCGGCCCGCTCCGTAATCAGGTCCTCCACCATGCTCGATGGAATGAGCAGCAGGAGCAGCAAAATTCCGATACTGAACAACTTGAGGGTGACCGACCGGCTCATCCAGGTATTAAGCCGGTCAAAGAAAGTAGGGGCGATGTCCATTAGTTTCTCTTTTTAGAAGTACTTTGAGTTGCAAAGCTAGCAAAAGAAACTGCATTTGATACAGGCCTGAAAAAATAAAGCGGACCCGTCCGGCA
>JAYSZD010000688.1:0-8842 GCA_043738185.1 Hymenobacter sp.
GGCGGCACTTGTTCGTAGTGGCCCAGCGTGCCGTCCGCTTTGCCCACGAGCATATCCAGTCGCCCGTCGCCGTCCAGGTCGGTGAAGGCCGGGGCCGCGTTGTTACCCACGGCAATGGCGTTGAAGCCGGCCGTGACCAGCGTGAAGGTGGTGGCGTTAACTGCCGCCTGCTCGTAGTGGCCCAGGGTGCCGTCCAGCTTGCCCACCAGCAAATCGAGCAACCCGTCCCCGTCCAGGTCGGCGATGGCCGGGGCTGCGTTGTCGCCCACATCCAAGGTGTTGAAGCTGGCCGTGACCAGGGCAAAGGGGGCCGCGTTGGCCGCCGTCTGTTCGTAGTGGCTCAGGGTGCCGTCGAGCTTGCCCACGAGCATATCCAGTCGCCCGTCGCCGTCCAGGTCCGTAAAGGCGGGGGCCGAGTTGGTACCCACGTCCAGGGTGTTGAAGCTGGCCGTGACCAGGGGAAAGGAAACCGAGTTGGGCGCCGCCTGCTCGTAGTGGTTCAGGGTGCCATCCGCTTTGCCCACCAGCAAATCCAGTCGCCCGTCGCCGTCCAGGTCGGTGAAGGTCGGGGCCGCGTTGTCGCCCACGTCGATGGTGTTGAAGCCGGCCGAAACCAGATTGAAGGTGGTGGCGTTGGCCGCCGTCTGCTCGTAGCGGCTCAGGGTGCCGTCCTGCTTGCCCACGAGTAAATCGAGCAGCCCGTCGCCGTCCAGGTCGGCAAAGGCCGGAGCCGCGCTGTCGCCCGCGTCAATGCTATTGAAGGTATTTGTGACCAGGGGAAAGAGGTAGCTATCCAGCTTGCTCACGGCGAAGGCCGTGGCGCTCAGGGCCGGGCCGCCGGGTGTGGTCACCTGCAGCCGGTGGGTGCTGGCCCCGCGCGGCACGGTCACGCTCAGCTGCGTGTTCGAATTCACCGCGAACACCGCCGACAGTTCGCCGAAGCGCACGCTCGTGGTGCCGCTCAGGTTGGTGCCCGTGATGGTGAGGGTGCTGCCCTGCGCCCCGCTGGCCGGGCTGAACGACGTAATACTAGGAATCGGAGCCTGCTCGTAGTGGCCCAGTGTGCCGTCATTCTTTCCCACCACCATATCGAGCAGGCCGTCTCCGTCCAGGTCCGTAAAGGTCGGGGCCGAGTTGGTACCCACGTCCAGGGTGTTGAAGCTGGCCGTGAGCAGGGCGAAGGCGGTGGCGTTAACTGCCGTCTGCTCGTAGTGGCTCAGGGTACCGTCATTCTTCCCCACCAGCAAGTCCAGCAGCCCGTCCCCGTCCACGTCCGCGAAGACTGGTGCCGCGTTGGTACCCACGTCCAGGGTGTTAAAGGTGGCCGTGACTAAGGTGAAGGCGGTGGCATTAGCTGCCGTCTGCTCGTAGTGGCTAAGCTGGCCGTCCAGCTTTCCTAGCAGCAAATCGAGTAGTCCGTCGCCGTCCAGGTCGGTGAAAGCCGGGACGGCGTTGTCGCCCACGTCGATGCCGTTGAAGCCGGTCGTGACCAGGGTGAAGGTGGCCGAGTTGGCCGCCGCCTGCTCGTAGTGGCTCAGGGTACCATCAGCCTTGCCCACCAGCAAATCGAGCCGCCCGTTGCCGTTTAGGTCGGTGAAGGTCGGAGCTGCGTTGTCGCCCACGTCGATGCCGTTGAAGCCGGCCGAAACCAGATTGAAGGTGGCCGCGTTGGCCGCCGCCTGCTCGTAGCGGCTCAGGGTGCCGTCGAGCTTGCCCACCAGCATATCGAGCAGGCCGTTCCCGTCCAGGTCGGCAAAGGTTGGGGCCGAGGAGTCGCCCGCGTCAATGCTGTTGAAGGTGGTCGTGACAAGGGGAAAGACGTAGCTGTCGAACTTGCTCACGCCGAAGGCCGCGGCGCTCAGCACCGTGCCGATGGGCGTGGTCACGCGCAGCCGGTGGGTGCTGGCCCCGCGCGGCACGGTCACGGTTAGCTGCATGGCTGAGTTCACCACAAAAGTGGCCGGCAGCTCGCCGAAGCGTACGCTCGTGGTGGTACTCAGGTTGGTGCCCGTGAGGGTCAGGGTGCTGCCCTGCGCTCCGCTGGCCGGGCTGAACGAGGTAATGGTGGGTACGGGCAGCGCCTGCTCGTAGTGGCTCAGGGTGCCGTCGTTCTTGCCCACCAGCAGGTCGAGCAGGCCGTCGCCGTCCAGGTCCGTAAAGGCCGGGGCCGCGCTTCCGCCCACGGCAATGCCGTTGAAGCCGCCCGTAACCAGGGCGAAGGTGGTGGCGTTGACTGCCGTCTGCTCGTAGTGGCTCAGCGTGCCATCAAACTTTCCCATCAGCAAATCGAGCCGCCCGTCCCCGTCCAGGTCGGCGAAGGCCGGGGCCAATGAGCTGAACACGTTAATACCGCTGAAGCTGGTCGTGACCAGGGCGAAGGTGGGGGCGTTGGCCGCCGTCTGCTCGTAGTGGCTCAGGGTGCTGCCATTCTTTCCCACCAGCAAATCGAGCAGCCCGTCCCCGTCGAGGTCCGTGAAGGCCGGAGTCGAGACGTTGCCCACGGAAATACCGTTGAAGCTGGTCGTAACCAGGGCAAAGGTAGCCGCATTAGCTGCCGTCTGCTCGTAGTGGAACAAGGTGCCGTCGAAGTTACCCACGAGTAAATCGAGCCGCCCGTCCCCGTCCAGGTCCGTGAAAGCCGGGGCCAATCAGTTGCTCACGGAAATCCCGTTGAAGCTGGCCGTGACCAGGGCGAAGGTGGGGGCGTTGGCCGCCGTCTGCTCGTAATGACTCAGGGTGCTACCACCCTTTCCCACCAGCATATCGAGCAGGCCGTCCCCGTCCAGGTCGGCAATGGCCGGCCTCGAGTTGTCGCCCACGTCAATGGTGTTGAGGCTGGTCGTGACCAGGGGAAAGACGTAAGTATCGAACTTACTCACACCGAAAGCCGTGGCGCTCAGCACCGTGCCAATGGGCGTGGTCACGCGCAGCTGGTGGGTGCTGGCCCCGCGCGGCACGGTCACGCTCAGCTGCGTGGCCGAGTTCACCACGAAAGCCGCCGGCAGCTCGCCGAAGCGTACACTGGTGGTGCCCAGCAAGCCCGTGCCCGTCACGGTTAGGGTACTGCCCTGCGGCCCGCTGGCCGGGTTGAACGACGTAATCGTGGGGGGCATGGGCTGCTCCTGCTCGTAGTGGCTGAGCGTGCCGTCATTTTTTCCCACCAGCATATCGAGCAGGCCGTCCCCGTCCAGGTCGGTAAAGGTGGGGGCCGAGTTGGTACCCACGTCCAGGGTGTTGAAGGTGGCCGTGACCAGGGCGAAGGTGGGGACGTTGGCCGCCGTCTGTTCGTAGTGGCTCAGGGTGCCGTCATTCCTCCCCACCAGCAAATCGAGCAGGCCATCCCCATCCAGGTCCGCGAAGGTCGGGGCCGCTAAGCTGCCCACGGCAATGCCGTTGAAGCTGGCCGTAACCAGGGCAAAGGAGGTGGCGTTAGCCGCGGCCTGCTCGTAGTGGCTCAGGACGCCATCTACGTTTCCCACCAGCAAGTCCAACAGCCCGTCGCCATCCAGGTCGGTAAAGGCCGGCTTCGAGAGAAAATTCACGTCCAGGCCGTTGAAGCTGGCCGTGACCAGGGCAAAGGAGAGGGAACTAGCTGCCGCCTGCTCGTAGTGGTGCAGAACGCCGTCAAAGTTGCCCACCAGCAAATCGAGCCGGCCGTCCCCATCCAGGTCGGTAAGGGCCGGGGCCGAGAATTGGCCCACGGTAATGCCGCTAAAGCCGGCCGTGACCGGGGTGAAGGTGGTGGAGTTAGTCGCCGTCTGCTCGTAGTGGCTCAGGAAGCCGTCTTGCTTGCCCACCAGCATATCCAACAGGCCGTCCCCGTCCAGGTCGGCGAAGGCCGGGGCCGAGATGTCGCCCACGTCCAGACCGTTGAAGCTGGCCGTGACAACGGGAAAGACATAGCTGTCAAACTTGCTCACGCCGAAGGCCGAAGCAGTCAAGGCTGTGCCGCCGCCGGGCGTGGTCAGGCGCAGCTTGTGGGTGCTGGCCCCACGCGGCACGGTCACGCTCAGCTGCGTGGCTGAGTTCACCACAAAGGCCGCCGGCAGCTCGCCGAATCGCACGCTGGTGGTGCCGCTGAGGCGGGTGCCCGTCACCGTCAGGGTGCTGCCCTGCGGCCCGCTGGCCGGGCTGAACGAGGCGATAGTGGGCGGGGGCGCCGCCTGCTCGTAGTGGCTGAGCGTGCCATCCGACTTTCCCACCAGCAAATCGAGCAGCCCGTCCCCGTCCAGGTCGGTGAAGGCCGGCGTTGAGCGGATGCCCACGTCCAGGCCGCTGAAGCTGGCCGTGACCAGCGTAAAGGCGGTGGCGTTGGCCGCCGTCTGCTCGTAGTGGCTCAGGCCACCGCCGGTGTCGCCCGCGAGCAAGTCCAGCAGGCCGTCCCCGTCCAGGTCGGCGACGGCCGGGGCCGCGAAGGTGCTCACGCCAATGCCGTTGAAGGAGGCCGTGACCAGGGTAAAGGCGGCGCCGACGGTTGCCGCCTGCTCGTAGTGGTGCAGGTTGCCATCTATGTTGCCCACCAGCAAATCGAGTCGCCCGTCGCCGTCCAGGTCGGTAAAGGTTGGGGCCGAGAACAAGCCCACGTCAATGCCGTCGAGGCTGGCCGTGACCAGGGTAAAGGCGGTGGCGTTGGGCGCGGCCTGTTTGTAGTGGTACAAGGTGCCGTCGAAGTTGCCCACGAGCAGGTCCAGCCGCCCGTCCCCGTCCAGGTCGGTGAGGGCCGGCGCCGCGGAGCTGTTAAGGGCAATGCCGTTGAAGGAGGCCGTGACCTGGGCGAAGGTGGTGGCGTTGGTCGCCGTCTGCTCGTAGTGGCTCAGGCTGCCGTTCTGCTTGCCCACCAGCATATCCAGCAGGCCGTCGCCGTCCAGGTCGGCGAAGGCGGGCTTCGAGTCGTCGCCCACGTCCAGGCCGTTGAAGCTGGCCGTGACGAGGGGGAAGTTGTAGCTGTCAAATTTGCTCACGCCGAAGGCCGTGGCGCTCAGGGCCGGTCCGCCGGGCGTGCTCACGCGCAGCCGGTGGGTGCTGGCCCCGCGCGGCACGGTCGCCGTGAGCTGGGTGGCCGAGTTCACCACAAAGGCGGCCGGCAACTCGCCAAAGCGCACGCTGCGGATGGTGGTCAGGTTGGTGCCCGTCACCGTTACCAGGCTGCCCTGCGCCCCGCTGGCCGGGCTGAAGCTTGCAATCGTGGGTGCCACCACCGTGAAGCTGGCCGAGGTGAAGGTGTCGTAGCCCGTGAAGTTGGCGGTGGTGGCCACGCCCACTTCTACCCCGTCAATCCGCACGCTCAGGCGCTGGTTTCGGCTGCTGCCAAAGTTGCGTTGTGACATCCGAAAGCGCACCTGATAGCTGCCCACGCCCAGGGGCAGCGTCTGCTCCAGCAGGCCGTTGATGCCCCCCTGGCTCTGCAAGAAGGCCATGCGGGTGCCATTGGGGGCGGGGGCTGCCCCAAAGGCGCCGCCATTCTCGGAAATGCCCGAGCGGCTGTTGAACGTCCACGACGCGCCGGCGGGGGCGTAGGCGAAGTTGACGAAGATGGAGCCGACGGTCTCGAAGCTGGCGTTGAGCGGCGTGCCCCCCACCACGGCACCGACCGGCACCTGCACAATTTCCACCTGGTCGACGAACATGGTCACGTCATCGGTCGGGGCCGTGGCCGAGCCCAGGGCCTGAACGGTGAGTACCGTGTTGGTGGCCCGCGTCGTGAGGGGCAGTAGGACCAGCAGCAGCGCCAGCAGGCGCAGGCAGGATAAAGCGTGTTTCATGCGCTCGAAGCAACAAGTAAGCCCGGACCCTGGCACCCGGAAGAACAAAGGTCCATTAAAACGTGGTTATATTTCATTAGTTTTCAGGCCCGCACTTCCTCCGTTGCGGCTTGGGTACTTCGCAGAAAGCCCCTAACGACAGAAGCAGGTGCTTCCGGCAAAAGCAATGAAAGCGCTGGTGGCTACCTGTGGGTCTGGCCCTCGCCGGTAGTCGTCAGCTGCCGCCGCCGGCCCTCAAATGCATCGGCCCGAAACCCGGGCAGGCCGGCGGCAGGGCTGGCAATGGCCGCCCGCCGAACCGCCCCCAGGTGCGGGGGTAGCAATAGAACCGGGCATCGTCGAGGCTGGGACGCGCCGTTAGCCGAATGGCCTCGGCGTAGCGGCGGCGCTTCAGCAGCCGGAGCCAGAACCGGCGACCCCGCCCCGGCTCAAAGAGTCGGCAGGTCCGAAGGCCAGGGCCGCATCACTCCGTATTTAGTCCCAGGAGTAGTCCCGGTCCGGTGCACCCCCGGCGGCGGCTTTGACGACGTGAGAGCCCGTTTATTTCCGAGCAGCAGCCAACTTTTCATGCGATAAGCTGCCCGTGCGCGTAGACAGGGGAAAGCGTGGTGCGGTAGAGCGGGCCGGCAATGGCACCGCTACTTTTGACTACCGCACTTATTGGGGAAGGCTACAGTTTCTATCTGCTTTTGACTGGCTCACTTTGCGGGAAAGCTTACAGCTCCACGTGCTGCCGATGGGCTCTTTTATCACTCCGCTGGCTTTGCACTCCACCACGCCGAGCGGCAGGTCGTTGACATACACCACTAGGTCAGGAATGGAGTTGCCGGCCTTGTCGTGAAACTTGAGCAGGTTCACCACCAGCCAGTCGTTGTTGGCGGGGGTCTGGTAATCGAGGTAGCGGATGGCAGGTCTTCGGGCTTGCCAGCTACATCCTGCTTCAGCGACCACTCGGCATTGCCCCGCAGCAGCTTTCACACGCCTTCGTTTACCTCCATCAGCGAGGAGCCCGGCACGGACGTTAGCCGGTCGTAGGCCTTTTGCTGATTATAGGCGTCGAGCAGCGGGTTGAGGCGGGCAATGGCGGCCCACAGGCGCTGGGAGAGCACTACCTGCGTGATATCGGGCCGCTCGGCCGCCAGGGCCGCACTGCTCAGGTGCTGGTAGCCCATCTTTTGCAGCAGCACCAGCGCCGGTTGCTCGGAAGTAAGAAACTCAGAGGTAGAAGACACGCAGTGGAAAGAATAGAGGCCGTGAAAAATCTGGCATTAGGGAAAGTGAAGCGGTTTAATGCACCAAGAATCGACGCGTAGCCAGGGCATCGCCGGCCTGCACTTGCAACAGATACACCCCGGGGGCCAAACCCTGCAGGTCAAATTCTTGACGCAGACCGGCAGGGGACAGAGTCGCATTTTGCAAACGCACGGTTTGCCCCAGCGCGTCGCGCAGACTTAAGCGAACGGTGCTTACCCCCGTCAGGGGGTGCACCCGCACGGTCACACTCGCCTGAGCCGGGCTCGGGAAAATCTCAATTAAATTCCCTAATAAATATTTGTTCACACCCAGCGGAGCAGTCACGGTGAAGCTGGCAGGGGGACTAGTGCCGCGCGGCGTAGTTATGGCCACCCGATAGGAGCCGGCCGTCAGGCTGGCCGGCACCGTAAGCCCGATGGTGTTGGGAGTGCCGGTGAAGTTGGTACTGGTAAATTGGGTGGCGGGCACGGCCGTCACCACTTGCGCCAGACTGGTGAAGGTGACCTGGGTGGCCCCGGCCAAACGGGTTCCTTGCAGCGTAAGCGGTGCGCCCGCGCTGCTGCTGGATGAACCCGTGAGCGTGAGCACGGGCACTGCACTCAAGAATACCCCGGCATTGCCCGCGTTAAAGTTGGCCGAAACAAGGTCAGCTGCCCCATCACCATCTACATCGCCAATGGCAGCGCTAATAGGGCCGCTCGTGGGGCCCGTGGCGTAATTGGTCACTGGGCCAAACGCGCCTTTGCCCATACCAAGCAACACCGATAATTGGTTGCTGCCGAAGCCGGCCGTCACGACGTCCGGGTAGCCGTCGTTGTTCACGTCGCCCAGCACGATGCCCACGGGGAAGGGGCCGACCGGGTACGTGGCCACGGGGCTAAACGTACCGCCGCCGGCGTTCAGGAGCACGCTCACGGTCCCGGCATGGTTGGCGGTGACCAAGTCGGGCCGATGGTCGCCGTTTACGTCGGCCACCGCGATGCCCAGCGGCCCGGTGCCTGCCCCCACCGAGAGGCTCGACGCGGGGCCGAACGTGCCGTTGCCGTAGCCCAACAACAACCCAACGGCATCGCCATTGGCATTGGCCGTGGCAATGTCCAACCAACCGTCGTTGTTTACGTCGCCCAAGGCCACGGCTTCGGGCCGGCTGCCTGGGGCCAGCGGATACGCCACAGCCGGAGCAAACGCATTAAAACCGCGGCCCAACAACACCGTGGCTTGGTCGAAGTTGCCGCTGGTGGTGCTGGCGCCGTAAGCCGTGACGATATCCAGCAGGCCGTCCCCGTCCACGTCGCCCAAGGCCAGGGCGCCAGGATTGCTGGTCATGTTCAAGGGAAACTGAGCCATAGGGGGCGTGAGCGTGCCGTTGGGCATGCCCAGCAGCAGGCCACCCGTGGTGCTGCCCGCCATTACCACATCGGGGCGGCCGTCGCGGTTGATGTCGCCCACTTTCAGGGCTACCGCGCCGGCTGTCCCGGTTGGGAAAGCGGCGGCTGAGCCCAGCGAGCCCTTGCCCAGCCCGAGCAGTACGCTCACGGTATGGGTTGGGTCGTTGGCAGTCAAGAGGTCCAGGTGGCTATCGTTGTTGATATCGGCCAGCGCAATGCCCAACGGCGCATGGCCAACTCCAACCGAATAGGGGGCCATTGGCCCAAAGGTCTGCGCTCGGACAGTTTCTCCCAATCCGAGTGACAATCCAGCAAACACGCACCAACCTAGTGCACCAACATAAGAAAGGGGGAGTCGTAGCTTCATAGAGACGTAAGGTAAACTGTAGGTTCGCAAGGCTTGGGTCCAAACTTAATTGAAGCACGCTCGGGCTAGAA
>JAYSZD010000689.1:0-1396 GCA_043738185.1 Hymenobacter sp.
CAAGAGGCTGCCGAGAAACAGGCAAAAGGTGCGCAAGGAGCCCGGAACTGCCATGTGGACGGAAATGGTGGCTAACCTACCGGGGTTTCGGCGGCTAGCAGCTGGCGGCGGGAAATGCGACTCTGGTACACCCCAAAGAAGACGCTCAGCAAGGCAGAAAAACCAGCCAACGCAGCAATGAGCACCGTGTTGCCAAGCGCGGCAAACCGAATGACGAACAGAATGACCAGGATATTGAGCAAGCCCAGCAAAAGCACGGTGCTGATTTGTTGAAAGCCCATGGCCAGAATGCGGTGGTGAATGTGGTTTTTATCCGGAGAAAAGGGCGAGCGGCCAGCCAGCATCCGCAGCGAAAAAACCCGCAGCGTATCGAACAATGGCACAAACAAAATCCCGACGGCTACCGACGGTGCGGAAGAGCCAAACGGCTCGCCCACGCGCAGGCCCATCTCAATGAACTGAATGGCTAACACGGACACGATAAACCCGCAAACCAGGGAGCCCGTGTCGCCCATAAAAATGGAGGCGCGATGAAAGTTATACCGCAAAAAACCCAGCAAGCCCCCAATCAGGCAAACTGCTACGTAGGCGTAGTTGCCGTAGCCGGAGCCGCCGTAGGCATAGAAATAATAGCCAAAAGTGCTACAGATAATCAATACGATAGTGCCCGCCAAGCCATCGAGGCCATCGATAAGGTTGATGGCATTGGTGATACCCACGATGACGCCCAGCGTGAAGGCGTAGCTGATGCCCACCGGCAAGCTGTGCACGCCCAGAATCCCCTGAAAACTGGTGATGCGCACATCGGCCATTATCATCACGATGCCGGTAGCCAACAGTTGACCCACGAATTTTTTCGATACTGACATGCCCACCAAATCGTCTTTCAGACCGACGAAGAACAGGATGATGCAGCCCGCCAGCAGCTCTTTGGCCCCGTTTTCCAGCGGGGCGAAGATGGTGAGGGCCGACATGAAGCCCGCAAATACCGCCACGCCGCCCAACCGGGGCGTGAGCGACATGTGTACGGTGCGCCCGTTGGGCGTGTCGAGCATGTTTTTGAGGTGGGCAATGTAGATAATGGAAGGCACGGCAAAGAGCGACACAAGAAGTGCCCACATCCAGGACAGGCCCAAAGGAATATCGAAGTTGTTCATAGCGTGATTTTTACGTTCTAAATTAATAGTATCCGATTGATTGTGGTGCTGACCGCCGACTAGCTGTGCAATACCCCAACCCGGTCGAGCAAAGCAATGTGCGTGCAGTTGCCGGCCACGATGGAATCCGGCACAAAAATGAATTTTTTATCGAAAATCTGAGGACCAACGTAATAGCTCACCCAATACTGATTGTTGAGGTGAAACAAGGCGGCTTCGATGGGCTCGATGGGTACGGC
>JAYSZD010000690.1:0-1395 GCA_043738185.1 Hymenobacter sp.
GAGTCCACGTTACCTCAACTTTTAACCTGCTCCTTCAGTAAAAACGGCCACGCGCCCGCACTTTCCGTATTTTCGTAACTATGCAACGCCTCGACCTCAAACAGCTCCTTTCGCAAAAGCTCAGCCCGCAGCAGATTCAGTTCATTAAGCTGCTGCAGATTCCTACGGCCGAGCTGGACACCCGCATCAAAGAGGAGATGGAGGTGAACCCGGCCCTGGAAGAAGACGAAGCCGACGAGCCCGAAGAAATGGAGCGCGACGAGGACGACAGCGACGATTCAGACGACCCGGATTCGTCGCTCGACAACGACGAGAACACGCTGGACGAGGATTTTGACGACCGCGGCAGCTCCGACCAGGAAATGGCCGACGAAATGCCCGAGCCCGACCTGATGCCTAAGGACGAAGGCCCCGTGGACTCCGAAGCCAACGCCGACAACACCGACCTCGACCTGAGCGACTACCTCAACGACGACGAAATTGCGGGCTATAAGATGCAGGGCGACGGTCCCGGCGAGGAAGAGGAGCGCGACACCCCGCTGGCCGATACCAGCGGCTCGCTCATGGACTCGCTCATGGACCAGCTGCATTTCGCTAGCCTCGACGAGCGCCAGGAGGCCATTGGCCAGCAGCTTATTGGCTCGATTGACGGCGACGGCTACATCCGGCGCGACCTCTCGGCCATTGCCAACGACCTGGCTTTTTCGCAGAACTTGGAAGTAACCGTGGCCGAGATTGAAGCCGTGCTGCGCGTGGTGCAGGGCTTCGACCCGGCGGGCATTGCCGCCCGCGACCTGCCTGAGTGCCTGCTGCTGCAGCTGGAGCGCCGCCCGCAGGACGAAAACACCGTGAACGCCGAGCGGATATTGACCGACACGTTTGAGGAGTTCAGCAAGAAGCACTACCCGCGCATTCAGCAGAAGCTGGACCTGGAAGACGACGAGCTGAAAGAAGCCATCAACGTCATTCTCAAGCTCAACCCCAAGCCCGGCGGCAGCGGCCCCAGCGGCCTGGGCAAGACGCAGTACCTGATGCCGGACTTCATTCTGACGAACGACAACGGCGTTTTCAACCTGACCCTGAACGCCCGCAACGCCCCCGAGCTGCGCGTGAGCCCGGCCTACACCGAGATGTTCCGGACCTACGACAAGGCGGCCAAGAAAGACCAGAAAATGAAGGAGGCCGTGACCTTCGTGAAGCAGAAGCTGGACTCGGCCAAGTGGTTTATCGACGCCATCCGGCAGCGTCAGAACACGCTGCTGCGCACCATGAACGCCATTGTGGAGCTGCAGCGCGACTTCTTCGTGGAAGGCGACGAGAGCAAGCTCCGGCCCATGATTCTGAAGGACATCGCCCAGCTGATTAGCATGGACATTTCGACGGTGAGCCGCGTGG
>JAYSZD010000691.1:0-3398 GCA_043738185.1 Hymenobacter sp.
ATCATCTCCGCCTATGCCGACAAGGCCATCACCGCCTTCGCCCACGGCGTGCTGGATTTCGTGCCCAAGCCCTTCGCCGAAGAACGCCTGAACCAGGCCTTTGCCCGCGTGGCTGCCACCGTCAAAAAACAAGACAACGAACTGAAATACCTGGCCGTGAAGAAGCAGGGCAACATCGTGCTGCTCAATATCCAGGATTTGCGTTACATCAAAGGGGCCGGCATCTACACCGAGCTGCACCTGCAAAACGGCAAAAAAGAGCTGCACGATAAGTCGCTCGAAAAGCTGGAGCAGCTGCTGCCCGGCTCATTCGAGCGCATCCACAAATCCTACATCGTCCCGCTCGCGCAAGCGGAGAAAATCATCGTGCACGAGGGCAGCAGCTACCAGCTGCTGCTGAAAAACGGCGAGCTGCTGCCGATTGGCCGCTCCCGCTACAAGGAGCTGCGGGGTAAGTTGCTGTGAATGGTTCTCGCTCGGCAATAGTGGCTGTGATTAGGAAGTCAGCTACTAGCGTCAAGAAACGGGGCTTTCTCCGTGGGGCGTGTTATAGCAGCAGGGAAACAAAATCGTACTGAGGAACGCCAAAACAGGTGCAGCCACGCCTCCCTGACGGCAGTAGCATTCAAAGTAGCCAACTTGACGGAAACTTCAAACGCGACTTTTGGACCAAACTTTTAACCACTGCCTTACCGGCGCGGCCGCGCGCGCCACTCCTGCCCCAACTGCTCTCAACTTGTGAGTAAATACCAGGTATAGCCCGCTCACCCAGCCCACCGAGCCCAGCCAGCCGGCCAGCACGTCGGAGGGGTAATGTACGCCCAAGTACATGCGTGCCCAACCCATGCTCAGCGCCCAGCCAGCCCCCACTACCACCGCTGCCCAGCGCCAGCGCGTGGGCCAAAGCAAAAACCCAATAGCTGCCGCCAGCGCGGCGGCGGCCATGGCGTGGCCACTGGGAAAGCTATAGGATAGCTCCGGATGGAGCGCTGCCCACAGAGCCGGGCGCGGCCGGGTCAATAAAAGCTTCGCGGCCAGATTCAGCAGCCCCGCCCCCACCACCGACAAGCCGAAAAAGTGGAACGCGCGATACCGGCGGGCCACCAAGATTCCCAGCGCCAGCGTACCCGCCAGCAAGGGGGCACCCAACGGCCCGCCGGCCCGCGACAACCAGGCCGCCGCCGCGTCCTGCGCCGGGCCACCGTGGGCGTGCAGCAGCGCCAGGATGCCCCGGTCGCCCGGCAGCCCTTCGCCCTCCCATATCTCACGCGCCAGCCGCACGAACACAAACCACGGCAGCCCCAGGGCCAGCAGTCCCAGCAGCGGGGCGCGCAGCAGCAGCCATTCCCGCCGCAACAAGAGCAATAAACGGTACACGGGAAGCATTTGGGGTTGGTCGTTACGAACCAGCAAGGGGCGGCGGGCGGCGTCACGGCCGACCAGTCTCACAGCAGGTAAAAATTCCTGGCAGGCAATACCAAGGGTATCTCTGCCTCGCCCAGCAATTGCCGCAGGCTGCTCTCGACGGAGCGGGCAATGGCCGTGACGGGCGTATCGGTGGGCTTGTTGCGGAAGGGGTCCTGGAGGTAGCGGGCGGTACGCTCCAGCAGGAAAAAGGACGAGGAAATGGTGAGCAGCACCGGAATTTCCCACAACCCGATGGCCTTCACCAAACCCAGGGAGAGCGTGCCCAGAAACAGGTAGATGAAAAGGTACACCAGCAGCCGGTAGCTGACGGGAAACACGGTGGCTTTGATGCGCTCAGCCTGGCCCATGGCATCGGTCAGGCGCGCCAGGGTGGCATCGAGCTGCACCTGCTGATACGCATTAAGGGCCCCTTGCTGGTAGAGGTCGCGGAGCTGGTCGGCGTGCCCGGCCAGCAGGGCCAGCGGCTTATGAGGTTGCAGCGCCAACGCGGCCTGTTCGGCGGCTGCGAGGTAGGGCGCCAGGCCGGCGGCGGGGTCCAGCCCGCGCAGGGCCTGGCCCAGGCAGTAGCACCAGGCCATCTGGCGGTAGGCCAGCACGCGCAGCGGGGCGGCCGGCCCCGTGCGCTGCCGGTATTCATCGGGCAGAAACGTGCGCACCTGCAGCACCAGCGTGCGGGAATCATTGACGATGGTGCCCCAGATTTTGCGTGCTTCCCACCACCGGTCATACGACTGGCTGGTTTTGAACGCCAGCAGCAGCGATATCAGGCTGCCCAGAATGGTGGGCAGCTGCAACGGAATCAGCGGCAGGTAAGTCCCCAGCGCCAGCTTCAGCAAGTGGAAGAAGATGGATATCAGCAGCACGCGCACCACGTCGGCCCGGATGTGCTTGACGATGTAGCCGATGGGGATTTTGGTGTCAAGCAGCATCAGCAGTTGATTTTCAGGAGTAGCAAGGAGCAACGAATGCCCGTAGTGGCCGCGCTTAGCCGGCCAGCAGCGCCCGGCGGGCGGCGGCCTCCGAGTCGTAGCCCGTCATCGAGCTTTGACCCAGCCGGGCCAGCACCTTTTCGGTGGCCAGGTGCCCGAAAAAATCGGCGGCAAACACCACCACGTGCGTGGTCAGGCCAGCCCGGTAGGCGCGCGGGTACCAGTCCGTGGCCATCCAATCGGCCAGCTCATCCCACATCAGGTGCGATTCCCGGCGGTCGTCGAGCAGGCGGTGGCAGTGCACGGGCTGGATTTCAAGCAGTATCTGCTCGTAGCCGGTCTGGGTGGTGGCCAGCGTTTGCTCCGGGCCCCAGCGGGCGTGCAGGAAATCATTGACCAGGTCATAGTCGAGCACAAGCGCGGCCGATTGGTGTAACAGGCGGTGATGCATAACAAGAGGGAATAAAGCCAACCCGCTCGCCGGGTGCCGCTGGCAGCAGAAAGCGCTGCGAGTAGGCTGATAAATGGGGCCGGCGGTAGCTATCCCGCGTAAGCGGGCTGAGCCGCCACTGCTGGGGCAGCAGCTACCAGCGGGGGCGGCACCCCGGCCACCCCCCGCCGCCGGGCGATGAGCTTCTGGATTTCCACTACCCAGAATACCACGCTGGCCACGGCTGCGGCCAGGCCCAGCTCGGCCGCGCTGAGCGGCTGGGTGCTGAACAGTTCGTTAAAGAACGGTACGTACAGGATGGTTAGGTGCAGGCCCAGGGTGAGCAGCACGGCCCCCAGCATGGCTTTGTTGGAGAGCAGGCCCTGGCTGAAAATGGATTCGCGCCGCGAGCGGATGGCCAGCGACATGCCCAGCTGGCTGAAGCAGAGCACGGTGAAGGCCATTGTCTGCCAGTGGGCCAAGCCCCGCCCAAGGGCCCAGGCCTGGGTGCCGATGGTGAGGCCGCCCACCAGCAGCCCGATGCCCAGGATAAACCACCCCAGCCCATCGGCGAAAATAGTCTGGCGCGGGTCCACGGGCGGGCGCTGCAT
>JAYSZD010000692.1:0-1394 GCA_043738185.1 Hymenobacter sp.
CGTGGTGACGGCCCAGAAAGTGGCCGTGGCCAACCAGAAGCTGTACGTGAACTACGCCGACGGCTTTGTGGGCTACGGCCTGAAAAAGGACGAAAATGCCGTCACCATCTGCGACTGTTCAGACCTGGATGACATCATCGCCATCCGACGCGACGGCACCTTCACGGTGAGCAGAATTGCGGAAAAAACCTTCGTGGGCAAAGACATTCTGCACGTGGGCGTGTACAACAAGAACGACGACCGGTTGGTGTACAACATGGTGTACCTGGACGGCGCGTCAGGCATTTCCTTTGCCAAGCGCTTCCTGGTTTCGGGCATCACCCGCGATAAAACCTACGACCTGACCAAGGGCACCAAGGGCACCAAAACCTTATATCTCACGGCTAACCCCAACTCTGAATCCGAAATTGTCGGCATTCAGCTGTCCGACAAAGCCCCCGCGCGGGTGAAGCAGTTCGATTTTGATTTCGCAGAGCTGGGTATCAAAGGCAAGGGCTCGATGGGCAACATCGTGACCAAGCAGCCTATCAAAAAAATCACCCAGAAGCTGCTGGGCGACTCGACCCTGGGCGGCCGTGAAATGTTCTTCGACAGTGTGGTGGGACGCCTCGGTACCAGCCACGGCCGCTACCTGGGCACCTTCGACACCAACGATACCGTGCTGGTCGTGTTTCGCGATGGCAGCTACGAGCTGACCCCGCCCGATTCCGCCATTCACTTCGACGTGCCCAACATTGTGCTGCTGCGCAAATTTGAGCCCGATGAGGTGCTCGCGACCGTGTACATGGAGGGCGAAAGTAAAATCCATTACGTGAAGCGCTTCCGCATTGAAACCACGACGCTGGGCAAGCGTTTCCTATTTATTTCCGAATCGAAAGGCTCTAAAATGCTGGCAGTAACTGCAAATCCGGAGCCGGTGATGGAAGTAAAGCTGCAAAGGGACAAGAAGGCAGAAAAAGAAACCGAGAAAATCAGCCTGCACGAATTTATTGATGTAAAAGGCTGGAAAGCAATGGGCAACAAGCTCAACTACTTCAAAGTGCACGCTATTGAGCTGCTCACCGACGAAGGCACCGAGCCCCAGCGTCGTGAGGTGAAAAAGCGCGCTGCCTCTGTGCCCGGCAAGCCGGCCGACGGCCCGGCACCCGCCGCCGAGCCTGGCGGACCGGTCGACGTTACTGCCGAAGAAGTGGCGCAGGCCCGTGAGCTGCTCAGGCGACCCAAGGCGCAGCTGGGGTTATTCTAAATGCGCAGAGGTTTCGTAAATGGCCGTTGAAACTGGAACGTCCGCGCTTTCGTTGCGGCAGCGGAAGTGCGTTTTTAGCCTTGTCGCTGCGTTTTGCATCTTTGGAAAAGTTTGGTGCGAGCCCTTTTAAATTGCCTTATGTCGTCGT
>JAYSZD010000693.1:0-1394 GCA_043738185.1 Hymenobacter sp.
TCGGCGCGGTGGTTTTCGCGGCTGCGCGGCGTCGAGCTGTGCGGGCTCGGCACTTCTACCCACAGCAGCAGGCCCAGCTCATCGGCCAGGTTATAGATGCGCGGGTCGATGCCGGCAATGTGCACGCGTACCAGGTTGCAACCCAGCGCTTTCATGGCGTGCATGTGGCGCTGCATTTCTTCAAATGTAGCTTGGCCGGGCTGGTAGAGAATACCGTCGAGGTAGGTAGCCTCGTTGTTCAGGTACACGTAGCGGCCTCGGGCTTCAATTTTGCGCAGCCCAAACAAGGTTTCAATCTGGGCCGGGTACCCGTCACGGTCGATGAGCTGGGCCACCAGCCGGTAGCGGTTCGGGGCCTCCGGTGACCATAGTTCCGCGCCGGGCACTTCCAGCACCAGCCGCTGCTGCCATTGCCCTGGTTCCAGGTGCAGCGGGAAATCCGAGGAAGCCAGCGGGGCGGTCCGGTCCGTGGTGCGCGGGTCAAAAATCTGCAGGCGAATAGTGTAGTCGCCGGCGTCGTGAATGCGCAGCGTCATATTGAACCGCACCAGCTGGTCTTCCACTACGCTGATGACGCCTACGCGGGAGCGCAGCCGGTTGCGCTCCACGGCCTCCAGCCACACGCTGCGCACGGCTCCGGTATACGTCTGGTACCAGATGCCGCCGCGCTTGTACACGTGCGATTCCTGCTTGCCGCGCGGGGTTTCGGCGTCCATGTTGTCGGCAATGCGCACCGTGAGGCGGTTCACGGCCTGCAGGTTGTCCTCGCTCAGCTCGTAGGTGAAGGACGTGTACTCGCCGTAGTGAATTTCCTCGCCCTCAATCGTTTTCAGCAGCTGGCCGTTGAGCCACACGCGGGTTTCGTAGCCGCAGGCCCCAAAGGTGAGCTGGAGCATGGAGCACGACTGCGGTTCCGCCACGTCGGGCCGGCGGAATTCGCGCTCGTACCACACCACTACATGGTCGTGCCAGCCGGTGGCGCCCTGGTGCCCCCGGCCCTGGGCCAGGTGCTCTTCTACCGAGCCGGGCCATTGGGCGCTATGCTCATACACATGGCCCTGGGCCCAGTTCTCGGTAAGGCCGGCATCGGCATCGTCGTGGGCAAAGTGCCATTGACCGTCGAGCAGCTGGTGGCTATTCAGGCGCAGAACGGCCCTGGGCAAGGGGTTGGCTACTTGCTTGGAAGCGTCCTGTTCGGGATGGCTGAAAGAGAGGGAATAGTTCGAGGGATTCTGGTCGTCCATGCGGCGGGAAATGGAGTTGCGCTACGGTCTTTGAGCAGGCGTGCGGAAGTAAATAGACTTGTTTAGGAACAAGTCTAATGTATTTAAAATTAGAACGTCCTGCTTCCAAATAAGATTGTGGAATGATTTTGCTTGTTGGTCCAGATATAA
>JAYSZD010000694.1:0-8822 GCA_043738185.1 Hymenobacter sp.
CCGATCTGTTGATTCCCATTTAAGGTTTTCGTCCCCAAATTGGCTTTGGCGCTGGCCGGGAATGCCCGCGTAGCCGGCGTCGCCGGCAAACAAGCCCAGCGAGCCAAAGTCGCCAAACTCCTGGTTGCCGGTCAGGCCGTAGCTCACGCGCGGCTTGAGTAAGCTAAGCACGTTCTGGTCCTGCAAAAACGCTTCTTCGGTGATAACCCAACCTACGGAAGCAGCCGGGAAGTAACCGTACTGCTGGTTGGCACCGAAGCGCGACGAACCATCGACGCGCAGGCTGGCACTCACCAGATATTTATTAGAAATGGCCAAGTTGCTGCGGCCAAAGTAAGACAGCAGGATGTTACGGGTTTCGTTGGAGCTGCCGGCGTTGATGCTGGCCGCACTGACAATGGTCTTGTAGGCGTCGCTGGCAAACTGCTGGCCCGACACACTGTTGGACTTTAGGCGCCGTTCTTCGAAGGCCATGCCCCCCACCACATCGAGGGTAATGGTTTCGTTAAAATTTTTACGGTAAGTGAGGAAGTTGTTGGTAGTGTAGCGGCCCACTGTCACGCGGCGGTTGAAGCCGTCGCCGTTGTTCGGACCGCTGTTGCGGGCCGTGATGCGCCCCGCGAACTGGTCCTCCTCTTGGTTCAGCAAGTCCAGGCCCAGTTCGCTCCGGAACGTGAGGCCGGGCACCAGTTCGTACTGTGCAAACACGTTGCCCAGCGTGCGGTACACCGTGGCCACGTAGTCGGACCCGATGAGACTCAGTACGGGGTTATAATACGTGGGAAAATTGGTATTGGGATTGCCTGTTACTGGGTCGAGGGCTCCGCTCGTCAGGCCCGTGCGCGGGTCGATGGTGGGCGAAATGGGCGCCAAGGCCACAATCTGCATGGGCGTGCTAAACGCGTTGTCGTTGGAAATCCGGTTGTTGCGCGTCCGGCTCAGGCCCACGTTGATGCCGAAGGAAAGCTTGTCGGTAGCCTTCTGGTCGAGGTTGATGCGGGTTCCGATTTTTTCAAATTGGTTGCCAATCAAAATACCTTTCTGGTTGCTATAAAGCCCCGATATAAAATAGCGGGTCTTGTCATTGCCGCCGCTCGCGTTCAGGTCGTACTGGCTGAATGGCGCGCGCTGAAACGCTTCGTCCTGCCAGTCGGTGTTCACGGCACCGGTTTTGTAGTCGTCGTTGCCAGCGGAATAACGCCGCAGGCGTCCTTCCGCAAATGCCTCAAGGTCAGCATTACGGCCGGCTTCACGGAAATAATCCACGTATTCGGTGGCGTTTAAAAACTCCTTTTTGTTGGTCGGCGTACTCAAGCCGGTCTGGTACCCCAGCGTAAAGCGGCTGTCGCCGGCTTTGCCGCGCTTAGTGGTGATGAGCACGACGCCGTTGGAAGCACGCGAACCGTAAATAGCTGAGGCGGAAGCATCTTTCAGAATGCTGAGGCTTTCAATGTCGTTCGGATTAAGGTCAGCAATGGGGTTGGTGGCCGCATCGGTACCCGAAAGGTTTTCCGAAATGAGCGGGATGCCATCGATGACGTACAAGGGTTGGTTGCCGCCACTCACCGAACTGGTGCCGCGCACCCGTACTTTGATGCCCTGGCCCAGCTTGCCGCTGCTATTCTCAATGAATACCCCCGCCGCTTTGCCTTGGATAGCCTGTTCGAAGCTGGGCACCGGAGCATTGGCCACCTCCCTGCCTGAAATCTGGGTCACCGAGCCCGTCAAGTCGGCCTTCGACTGCGTGCCGTAGCCTACCACCACCGCCTCGCTGAGCTGGGTGGTACTGGTTGCCAGGGTAGCATTGATGACACTTTGCGAGCCAACGGCAATGGTTTGGGAATTATATCCTACCGAGCTGATAACCAGTGTTGCATTGGACTGAACTGTCAAGGTGAATGCACCGTCAGCGTTGGTGCTAATTCCGTTGTTCGTGCCGCGTTCCAGCACTGTTGCGCCGGGAATACTGGAGCCGTCGGAACCGGTAACCCGGCCGCTGATGGCTTGCTGCGCCCAGGCAGGCGCCGCCAGCAGGCACGCGAGTAGCAGCGAAAACAGCTTGAGATGAGTAAGTACTTTGTGTTTCATGGGGAAAAGGTATTGGTGAGTGATTAGAAAAATGGTTGCCGCACAAAGCTTTTTTGAAGTCCAAAAACAATGCTAAAACACTTCATTAAGCATTTGCCCGTTTTTAGGCAGCGTTTGAGAGAAAGTAAGTATACAAATCATTTTATAGATATGCAAACAGCAGCCAAACGGTTATCCATAATGGAAACAGCCTGGAGACCGATTTCTAGCGCAACATTACCCCAAACCAGCACCGCCCAGCCGACCATCCTGCGAGTGCTTGCGTGGCGTGCCTACCTTTGCCCGGTGCGGGACTCTACCCGCTGTTTCGTCTTTCCGCCTCCATGCCCACCATTCATTACCTGACCACCGCCGAAGCCATTGGCGATGCCGCCGCCCACTTCGCCACATTGCCCCGCATTGGCATCGATTTGGAATTTGATGACATGCGCCACCGTTACGGGCGCCATCTAGCGTTAATTCAGGTATTTGATGGGCAGCAGGCTTATCTAATTGACCCGCTGCCGCTGGCGGATATGGCCACGGACCTCGAACCGCTTTTTGCGGTGTTGCGCGACCCCGCCGTGGCCAAGGTATTCCACTCCTGTAAGTCGGATATTCTCTTGCTGGACGAGGTGTTTGGGGTAAACTGCCGCAACATTGTCGATACCAGCGTACAGTTCACGCTGTTGGCGGCTGAGGATAATAACATTTCGCTGGGCCGCCTCATTCAGGCCGAGCTGGGCTTCGAGGTAGATAAAGGCGAACAAAAGTCCAACTGGCTCAAGCGTCCCCTCACCGATGCCCAAATGGAATACGCCGCCAACGACGTGCTCTACCTGTTTGAGCTTACCGACCGCCTCAGCCTACGCCTGGCTGAGATGGGACGCAGCGAGTGGGCCGCCCAGGAAAACATCGCCCTGGAAGCCGTTCGCTACGGCCGCGACGACCCACGCCCCTGGTCGCGCAACGCCGCCAAGTACAAGATTTCATCTCAGGAAATGCCTTCTTTTCGGGAGCTTTACATGCTGCGTGATGCCGTAGCCCGGCAGCTTGACCGCCCCCCGTACCACGTAATCAGCAACGACCGGCTGGCGGAGCTGGCACGTAATCCCATCGAAACACCACTTCAGCTACGCACCGCCAACGGCCTGCACCCCGAGCTGAAACGTTCGCCCTACGCCGAGCAGTTGCTGGCCATTGGCACGACCGATTTGGAGCCCGACGCGCCCCTCTCGTCCGAGAGCCGTAAGTTTCCTTTCCGCCGCCGGCTCAACGGAGCAGCCGCTACCCGCGCCGAAGCCCGCGAAACCCTGCTCAATACGCTGAAAGCGCACCTTATTGCCGACCAGGGCGCTACCCTGGCCAACATGGTGCTCAGCAACCGGCTCATCGCCGAAATTATTGAGCAAGGTGCCACTACGGCCCTGCGGCCCTGGCAGCAGGAGTTGCTGCGCGAATCAGCCGCGCGGCATGGCGAAGACTTCGGGCAAATTGCCGAGCCATTCTAGACCACGGATAGCACTCGAATGAGTCCGGATTTCACGGATTCCGCCGCCTTAGCGCCTCGTGTTTTAAGCGCTAAGGCTGGTTGAGTCCTGATTTGGCACTTTTTATCCCAGCCGTTTGGATGAGGCGCGAACCAGCAGGTCGGGTTGGAGCACGATGCGGCGGGGCGAAAAAGTGCTGTTGCCATCTTCCAGCATTTCGAGGAAAAGCCGCATGGCCGACTGGCCCAACTGCTCGCACCGCTGGTCTACCGACGTGAGCATGGGCTCGGTGAGGGAAGTAAAAGTCTCGTTGCTGAAGCCCACCAAGGCCACGTCCTGGGGCACTTGCAATCCGTGGCGCTTGATTTCCTGGAGGGCACCCACCACGGAGAAGTCGCTGGCGGAGAACACGGCATCGGGTGGCTGCGGCAGGCTGAGCATACGCCGCATACCGAGGGCGCCGTCCTCCTGGGTCATGTCGCAGTAGTGCACCAGCGCTTCGTCCAGCGGCAGGCCCGCTTCGAGCAGCGCGTCAACGTAGCCTTGCCGGCGATGCTTGTATATATTGAGGTGCTGCGGGCCACCGAAATGGGCAATGCGCCGGCATCCTTGCGCAAGCAGGTGCTTGGTGCATTGATAACCACCTTCCCGGTCGTCGATGACCACCGCATTCACGTCCGTTCCATCCAGCACCCGGTCAAAAAACACAAGGGGAATATCCTGCTTGCGCACCTTATCGAAGTGCTTGAAATCGCGGGTATTTCGGGCCAGCGATACCAGGATGCCCTCCACTTGGGCGCCGAGCAGCGTCTCGATATTTTTGCGCTCGTGCGTCACGTCTTCGTTCGACTGGCAAATCATCACGTTGAAGCCAGCCTTGCTCGCTACGGCTTCAATACCCTTGACTACCAAAGCAAAAAAATGGCCGTCGATGTGCGGCACGATGACTCCGAGGATATTGCTGCGGCCCTTACGCAAGCCGGCGGCGAGGTGGTTGGGCTGAAAATGCAGCTCCTTGGCCAGTTGCCAGACGCGTTTTTTAGTGGCCGCGCTGATGGATGGATGGTCATTCAGGGACCTGGAGACGGTAGACACCGATACACCAAGCTGACTGGCTAAATCCGAAATGGAATACTTTGCTCGGGCCAAGGTCTTGTCGGATAGAAGCGGATTGCATGGAAAGAAACCCACGGATACAGCGCAAATACGCCCGGAATTTCATACAAATTTAGCTGTTTTACAAACGAATGTGCTATCCCAACTCTCAAAAGGCCGCATTGCTATGGCTCAGATAAAACGAGTACAATGTAAATTGGCTTTAATCACTACGCCATGTTTCATTCGGAGTCTTAAAGCAAATCAGTAAGCTGCGCATCAGCCCATTTTAGGGTCGCGGCTGCGGCGTGTAAGTCGGCCCCAGGCAACGCGGGCCCTGCGCCGTCCAGGCCAGCTTATCGATGCAGAGCTGGCGCTCCTTCATGGCCGGGTCCCAGGCGTGGTACACCAGGTATTCGGTTCGGCCGTCGGGCCCCATCACATGCGAATGGTGGCCGGGGCCGCGCACATGGCCGGGCACGGCGCGCAGCACGCGCGGGCCCTTTTCGGCCCCGGCATCGGAATAAGGGCCCATGATGCTGCTGGCCACGCAATAATCCACGCCGTAGCGCGGGGTGAGGAAGTTGGCCCCGCTATAGAAGCAGTAGTACTTGCCCGCGTGCTGCCGGATAAACGGCCCTTCCAGGGTGTGCCATTCGGCAAACGTGCGGTTGTCGTAGAGCGGCATGGTGCGGTTTTTCTCGAACACCGTCCAGTCGTGGCGGGCGCGCATTACGGTGCGGCTGCTGCCGGCCAGCCGGGTCATGTCCAGCAGGCGGTCCACTACCAGGCCGGTGCCGGGCCGGTAGCCTTCGTCCGAGTCGGTGAAGTCGCGGGCATAAAACAGGTACCACTGCCCATCGGCATCGAGGAACGGGTGAGCATCAATGGTGAACTGGCTGCCGGGCACGTCGAGCACGGCCACCTGCTGGTAAGGTCCCTGCGGGGTTTTGCTGGTGGCCACGTGCAATCGGTGGCCCACGGTGGCTGCAATAGCCCCGCCGCCCATCGAATAGTACATGTAAAACGTTCCTTGGTGGTACACTACCTCGGGGGCCCAGAAGTCCGCTCCTTCCGCGCCGGCGGGCGGGGTGAGGGCACCACCGGCCAGTTGCCAGTCCACGAGGTTGGCGGAGGTGAGCAGGGTGAAGATGCGGCCATCGGCGATACGGCCCTGCCCGGTGGTGCCAAAGGCGTAGTAGCGGCCCTGGTGTTTTAGCACAAACGGGTCGGGAAACTGGCCGGCGAACACCGGGTTGGTGTAGGTGCTACCGGCCGCCTGGGCCGCCGTCTGGTGCAGCATGGCCAATGACGCCAGGCCCGTGCCAGCTTGCTGAAGGAATTTGCGACGAGAAACCATGCGGAGCTAGCTGGGAAGAGAGAAAATATTACGCGACAAAAGCGACTAACAACGCCGCCACCCAACGAGAAGGACGGCCAGGGGCCGATGCAGTGCCGACCAAGAATAGCCTCCCTTTGGGCGAAGGTCGAGAAAACGTTGTAAGTTGCTAACAAATACGCAAACGTTTGCGCATTCATCCCATAAAGAGCGGCGGCTACTGCCTGACTACTTCCCGCGGAAGTACGCAGTAGGCCCTCACCACGCCCAACCAGGTTGGCCACCAAGCTAGGCAGCCAGCAATACGGGACATTTTTTGGTATTTGGCATTTTTACAGACTCCACTTCTGCATCCGTTCCCTATGAAAAAACTAGTCATTCTGTTACTGCTCCTGTCCTCGTTCACCGCCGACTCGTGGGCACAAAAGGCCAAGCCAAAAACCAAAGGCAACGCGCCAATAGCGGCCGACCAGCGCTGGTCGGCCGAAAAAGCCAACGCCTGGTACCGTGCGCACCCGTGGATGAGCGGCGCCAATTTCACACCGAGCACGGCCATCAACCAGCTGGAGATGTGGCAGGCCGCCACCTTCGACCCGGCTACCATCGACCGGGAGCTGGGTTGGGCGGAAGGCATTGGCTTTAATACCATGCGGGTGTTCCTGCACAGCCTGGCCTGGCAGCAGGACCCCGAAGGTTTCAAAAAGCGCATGGACACCTACCTTGGCATTGCCGACAAGCACCACATGCAGACGATGTTCGTGTTTTTCGACGACTGCTGGAACAAGGACGCCAAGCCCGGCCCGCAGCCCGCTCCCAAGCCCGGCGTGCATAACTCCGGCTGGGTGCAGGACCCCGGCGACCCGGCCTCGCGCGACTCCCTCACCTTCAGCAAGCTGCGGCCTTACGTGCAGGACGTACTCACGCACTTTGCCCACGACAAGCGGGTCCTACTCTGGGACCTGTTCAACGAACCCGGCAACTCGGGCAAGCTGGCCACGTCGTTGCCACTGGTACGCAACGTATTTGCGTGGGCCAACGCCGTGCGCCCCGACCAACCCCTGACCGTGGGCCTGTGGAACTGGGACTTTGAAGCCCTGAATACCTACCAGGCCCTGCACTCCGACATCATCACCTACCACAACTACGACGAGGCGCCCGCGCACCAGCGCGTGATTGAGCTGCTGGAAACCCACGGCCGTCCCCTCATCTGCACCGAGTACATGGCCCGGCCCCGCAACAGCCGCTTCGCCAACATCCTGCCCCTGCTTAAAAAGCAGAACGTGGGCGCCATTAACTGGGGCCTGGTAGATGGCAAAACCAACACCAAATACCAGTGGGACGTGCCCATTGCCGATGGCGGGGAGCCAGTGGAGTGGTTTCACGAGGTGTTTCGCAAGGACGGCACACCCTACCGCGCCGACGAAACCAGTCTGATTAAAAAAATGAACGGCAAATAAGCCGCGCCCGCTTCCTTTTCCGATTTCGTGCGATGACTAGAATATTGTGCGTCTTGCTGCTGGCGTTGGCGCTGCGGGTGCCCGGCCTGGCGCAGCCCACGGCCAACCGGACCGATGCCACCTTCACCAACCCCTTGCTGCCGGCCGGGGCCGACCCGTGGAGCATTCACCGTAACGGCTATTATTACTACACCCACACCACGGGCCGCAACATCACGCTCTGGAAAACCCGCTCGCTAAGCCAGCTCGGCAGCGCGCCCAAAACGGTGGTGTGGACGCCGCCCGCCACGGGCCCGAACTCGCACGATATCTGGGCGCCGGAGCTGCACTTTCTGGCCGGCAAGTGGTACATCTATTACGCCGCCGACGCCGCCACCAACCAAACCCATCGGCTTTGGGTGCTCGAAAATGCCTCGGCCGACCCCACAGAAGGCACCTGGACCGACAAAGGCCAGATAACGGACGCCACCGATAAGTGGGCCATCGACGGCTCGGTGTTCGAAAACAACGGCCAACTGTACTTCGTGTGGTCGGGCTGGGAGGACGACGTGAACGGGCGACAGAACATCTACCTGGCGCGCATGAAAAACCCCTGGACCATAGCCGGCCCGCGCCTGAAAGTGTCGACGCCGGTGTTTGCCTGGGAGCGCAACGGCGACCTGCCCCCATCGGAAACACCGGCCCACGTCGACGTGAATGAAGGGCCGCAGGTGATACGACACGGCAACAAGCTGGTGCTGATTTATTCGGCCAGCGGCTGTTGGACGGACACTTACGCGCTGGGCATGCTCACGGCGCCGGCCGACAGCGACCTGTTGCAGCCGGGCTCCTGGACGAAGTCGCCGGTGCCGGTGTTTCAGCAGGACCCCGCCCGTAAGGTGTACGCGCCGGGCCACAACTCTTTTTTTAAGTCGCCCGACGGCACCGAGGACTGGATACTATACCATGCCAACGATGCCCCCGGCCAGGGCTGCGGCAAATTCCGTTCGCCCCGCGCCCAGCCCTTCACCTGGCGCGCCGACGGCACCCCTGATTTTGGGCGCCCCGTGGCCCCCGGTCAGTCCCTGGCCCGCCCGGCGGGTGAGAAGTAGGGCCTTTGTGCAAAGGTTTGCTTTCGCTCCTGAAATTGTTCCTCCCACTCACTTTTTCTCCTACGAACAATTTTTACTTTAGGCTGAGCCGCTAAGCCGTACCGGCCCTGCTTTGCTGCCTCCCACTGGACGCCTCTGCGCTGGTGGGTGCCCGCCATCGCTCATCCTGCCACCGACGGCATCGGATGGGCCGTGGCCCCGGTTCAAACCGTGACCGGGCGCATGGTTGACGAAAAAGGACAGGGCATGCCGGGCGTGACGGTGCTCGAAAAAGGCACTTCCA
>JAYSZD010000695.1:0-3392 GCA_043738185.1 Hymenobacter sp.
ACGGGGGCGCTGCTCGATAAAACTGACATTCTGCACGCCCGCCCGCGCCTGTTCCGCCTGCCCGACAACCAGCAGCTTGGCGCCTACCGCGCGCAATACGCCGGCCTGCTGGGTACCCTGGAGGACAGCCCCAAAGACCCCAAACCCAACCTGCCTGGCTTCGGCGGCTCCGATGAAGTGACCCGCAGCTTCAACTTTTTCCGCAAGCTGTATAAGGACAACGACAACCGCATCGACGCACCCGCCCTGGCCCGCGCCCGTGCCTTCGACATGCTGGTGGCCGATTTTGGCAAGCACGAGGACAACTGGAAGTGGGCGGGTTACAAACAGGCCAACGGCACCACGCTCTATCGCCCCATTCCGCGCGACCGCGACCAGAGCTTCACGCTCTGGAACGGCCTGCTCACCTACGTGGCCAACCGCGAGTGGGCCGTGCCCAGCATCGAAGACTTCCAGGAGAAATTTCACGACCTTAAAAGCCTGAACTGGCCCGCGCGCCACCTCGACCGGTTTCTGCTCCAAAGCCTCAGCCGCGAACAGTGGCAGGAGGCCGGCCGGTACCTGCAGACCCGGCTTACCCCGGCCGCCATTGATGAAGCGACCGGGAAGCTACCCACTGAAATCCAACGCCTGTCCGGCAACGACCTGAACCGGAAGTTGAAAGCTCGGATTAAAACCCTACCCAAAGTTTTAGATGATTATTACCTGCTGCTGGCCCAACGGGTTGACGTAGTGGGCAGCAACAAGGGCGAGGTTTTCCGGGTGAACCGTCAGGCCGACGGGCAGGTGCGTGTGCAGCTGTTTGACCGCGCTAAAGAAGGTGAAGCATCCAATGGTCCGGCCCTTTTCGACCGCACGTTTCAGCCCCGGGAAACGGAGGAAATCTGCTTGTATGGCCTTGATGGCCGCGATATTTTTACCATCACCGGGGATGGCGGCAGCCACAGTATTCTGGTGCGCGTGATTGGCGGCGACGGCAAGGACCGGATTGCCGACGACTCGCGGGCGGCCGGCCTGCGCACCCTCACCAAGGTGTACGACCTGCCCGAAACCGACCTCAAAGCCGGTCCCGAGACCGACAACCGCACCAGTACCCGCCCCGGCGTGAATGCCTACGACCGGGAACAGTTCGAATACAACTCCTACCGGCCCAGCGTGGGCCTGGGCTACAACCGCAACGACGGGTTCACGGCCAGCGTGGGAGCCACATTTCAACGTCAGGGATTCCGCAAGCCCGGGTTTAAGAACCAGTATTCATTTCTGGCCGAAGTGAGCACCGGGGGACAGCGGCAGCTCACGGCCAGTACCCGGCACCGCTACGCCATCGGCAAGGTCGACGCGGGCGGCGCGGTTAGCTACGGCAACTACTTTCCTTTCTACAATTTCTTCGGGCTCGGCAACAATACGGCGTTGAGCCAGGACCAGTACGACAACAATTTTTACAGTGCCCGGTACCGGGGCTTCACGCTGATTACCTTTCTGGAACGGGTGTTTTTGCAGCGGAGCCTCATTCGCGTAGGGCCAACTTTTGAGTATTACGTCACTGATTTCGCGCCCACCAGCTACCTCGGCACCCTGCCCCAAACACCCGGCACCGACGCCATTCAGCCCAATACCAGCTTCCAGCGCCTGCTGGGTTTGAACGCCGTATTTGACCTGGACCTGCGCGACCGGCCAGCATTTGCCCGCCGGGGCGTGCGTCTGTTTGCGCAGCACGACAGCTACCGCCAACTGGCAGGCTCCGAGAGCAACTTCGGTCTCACCCAAGGCTTTGCCGAATATTACGGTACGGCGAGGTTGGGAATCCCCGTCACGCTGGTGGTGAAGGGCGGCGGGGCCAAGAACTATGGCCGCGACAGCGAAATCCCCTTCTACAAGTTCACTTCGCTGGGCCTGCGCGAGGGTCTGCGCGGCTACTACCGCAACCGCTTCAGTGGCGACGCCAGCCTGTACTACAACACGGAGCTGCGCTTGGCGCTGGGTCAGGTCAAAAACGGCTTTCTGCCTTTTTCCTACGGCTTATTTGGCTTTTACGACCAGGGCCGCGTGTACTACCAGGGCAACTCGCCGGGCGGCTGGCATTCGGGCTACGGCGCGGGCTTCTACATCGCGCCCGTAGTCGAAACCCTGGCGCTCACCGTTTCCTACCAGAAATCCGTGGAAAACACCCTGCTGCAATTCGGGCTGGGTTTCCGCATCGATAAATAACCGGGAGCAAGGCACCGGCCGTGCCGGCTCACGCGGCCGGCGCGGGCATTGCCCCGGCATTGTCGCGGGCCGCAAACCAGAGCCGATAAAGGCTAGCCAAATGGCTGAACAGCACCACCGGCACGATAAAAGTTGGCAGCCACACGTACGGAAAGCGCAGCACGGCTACGTTAGGCTGCTCGAAAGCCAGCTGCTGGATGGGAGACGGCGCCGCCAGCAAGGCCAACACCACGATATTGGCCAGCAGTCCCAGCGCCGCTACGTTCCAGACCAGCAGCCCGGCCCTGCTCAGTTGGCCGCGGGGCCATAGCCACGCCACCACGGGAGCTGTTAATCCCGCCAGAATATCAAAGTTGCGGCCATGAAATGTCATCAGCTCCGGCACCAGCCGGAACGCGGCCAAGCCCGCCAAACCCACCTCCACGCCCACCCTCACGACACTAATGGCAGCCAAATCGGCCAGCGCCAATCGGCTCATCCACCGCCGTCCCGAAGCGGAAAACAGCAGTCCCATGATAATTACCACGGCTGGCATTATGCCCCCCACCACGAGGCGCGGCGGCAGGGCGTCGAGGTTTGTCTGATAAAACCCGGCCATTCCCAAGCCTGCTTGTATGCCCAACCACACGCCAACGAGCAGCCAGTAACGTGTGCTACTGCCGTCGCTCCTACGCACAAGCCGGCCCAACAGCCAAGCTGTCAGCCCCGTACAGACAATAAATAACGCGCTAATCCAAATTGGAACCGGTACATTCAAAAACTCCAGGTTGGCAGTGGGCATCGCAACGGCGGGATGACAAAGGATTCGCGGCCCAAAGTACTATCCGCCGCCGTTCTACCGTAATTTCGTGCCCATGAATTATCCGCTTCGCAAAATTGCCGCCATCGATATTGGGTCCAATGCTGTTCGTTGCCAGATATCGGCGGTGCTTTATTACGAGGGACGCTACCGCTTGAAACGCGTCGAATACGTGCGGTTTCCCATGCGTTTGGGCGAAGACGTGTTTGCCTCCGGCGAGATTTCGCCCGCCAAAGAAGAGAAGTTCGTTAAGTTCATGCACTCCCTCAAGCTGCTGATGGAAGTGCACGAAGTCTGCCACTACCTGGTGTGCGCCACCTCGGCCATGCGCTCGGCGGCCAACGGTGCGGCCATCGCGGCGCGGGTGCGGCAGGAACTGGGCATG
>JAYSZD010000696.1:0-8799 GCA_043738185.1 Hymenobacter sp.
AAGGTGGCCTGACCGGTTTCCGGAGCGAAACGGTAGTCGTTGTGGGCCACCACGCCGAGCAGGCCCAGCGTGGTGCGCTGCAGGTCATCCTTCTTCCCCAGGCCAATGTTGACAAAAGCCTGCGCATCGTAAAACGTGGGATTGTAGCCGCCCTGCGCCTGCCGTAGGGAATTCAGCACGTACTGGGCGTTTTTGTACCGCACTCCGGCCAGGTAGCTCACGCGCCCGTTGGCCGAGCGGGCTTCGGCGTGGGCCGCGCCGCCCACCAGGCTCCCGGTGAGCGAGGCGGCGAACTTATCGGGCGTTTTGTAGTCCACGCTCAGCACCGAGGCCAGCTTGTCGCCGTACTTGGGCTGCCAGCCGCCGCTGCTGAACTCGACCTGCTTCACCAGGTCGGGGTTGATGAAGCTGAGGCCTTCCTGCTGCGCCGCGGTAACGAGAAACGGCCGGTAAATCTCGAAGCCGTTCACGTACACCAGGTTCTCGTCGTAATTACCGCCCCGTACGTTGTAGGTACTGCTCAGCTCATTATTGGACACCACGCCGGGCAGCGTCTTGAGAATCGCGTTGAAATCGCCAAAAGGCGAAGGGATTTCCTTGGCCGCCCGCGGGTCGATACGGGTGATGCTGACTTGCTCGCGGGTATCGGCCTGGTCGGAACGGCCAGTTACCTTCACTGCGCCCAGGGCTTTGGGGTCCAGCTGCATGGTCAGGCGCAGGGGTTCGGCCGCGTCGGCGGGCAGCGTGAGCGGGATGCGCAGCGGCAGGAAGCCCAGCCGCCGGACCACCAGAAACACCTGTTGGCCGGGGACAGCTATTCGCACCGGCAATGAAAACGCACCGCCCGCCGTGGTGTTGGTGCCGCCCGGCTGGCCCTCCACTCCCACTGCGGCCAGTTCTAAGGGCTGGCCATTGGCGTCGCGCAATGTACCTTTTACCGTGACCAGCGTCGTGGCCGATGCTTTCACCGGCGGCGGTTCCTGGGCCTGGGCGTCGGCCGCAGCCAGCAAGAGCACCACCAGCCCGCAGGCCCGGAGCGGTCCCAGGCTCAACTTTTTACTTCCCATTAACGGTGACGGACTCGGGGTAAGGCTTTTTTTCACGGTGCTCGGCTAACGTTCCAATCCGGGGGCTATTGCCCGCGTCCGTCGGCGAAACGTTCAGGCGCATTCAATTCCAAACCCGTCAGGTACTCGCGCATGCGGGCCAGCGTGGCCACCGGCCCTTCCGGTGCACTGAACACGAAATTACCAGCTACCAATACATCGGCCCCGGCTTCCACCAGCGGCCCGGCATTGTCCAGACTCACGCCACCATCCACTTCAATCAAGGCATCGGAGCCGGCATCAATCAATAATTCTTTCAGCGCGGCTACTTTTTTCAGCGTGTTCGGGATGAAGGCCTGGCCGCCAAAGCCCGGATTCACCGACATCACCAGCACCACGTCGAGGTCAGCGGCAATGTCTTCCAGCAGCGTTACCGGCGTGTGGGGATTCAGGGCCACGCCCGCCCGGCAGCCCAGCTGCTTTATCTGCTGCACCACGCGGTGCAGGTGCGTGCAGGCCTCGTAATGCACCGTAATGATGCTGGCGCCCGCGTCCCGAAAGGCCGCGAGGTAGTGCTGGGGCTCCTCAATCATCAGGTGCACGTCGATGGGCTGCCTGGCGTAGCGGGCCACGGCTTGCAGCACGGGCAGGCCAAAAGAAATATTGGGCACAAATCGGCCGTCCATCACGTCGAAGTGCAGCCAGTCGGCGGCGCTGCTGGCAAGCCGCTCGGTTTCAGCTTGCAAATTGGCGAGGTCGGCGGCCAGAAACGAGGGAGCCAACAAAGGAGCACGGCGAATTGAGTTCATGGCCGCGAAGATACACCGGGCACCGGCTCCCCCGGTGCGGCCCAGGTAGCGCCGGGGTTCTACTTTTGTGACCGGCCAGCCCGTGGTTTTACGCCCCGTTTTCCGCCTGGTAGTTCCTCCGCTCTTCGCTTTATTTTCCGTGCCCCACCTCGTTCCTCTTCTCATCCGCGGCATCAACAACCTGTCCGACGCCCGCTATTGCGCCGGCATGGGAGCTGATAAGCTCACTTTTGTTCTGGACCCCGCCATCCCCGGCTACATCGACACTAAAGCCGTGAAAGAGCTGTCCGGCTGGGTAGCGGGCGTGGAGCTGATTGGCGAATTTGACCAGCTGAGCGCCGCCGAAATCAACGCCATCGCCGCCGAATGCGCCCTTGATGCCGTGCTGCTGCGCCAGCCCCGCTCCGCGGCGGAGCTAGCCGAAATCGCCCCGCCGGTTTACCTGGAGCTGGCGGCTGGGGCGCTGGCCACGGCAAGCTATTTGCCCGGTTCATCGGTGGGCATTGTGGTAGAGTTAACAATTCCACTCACCAGCGAAATACGTGAGGGCCTGAGCAGAATTGCAACCCAGCGTCCGCTGTGGATTGGCCCCGGTCTGGACCCCACTCTCGCTCGGGAGCTACTTACCACCCTTTCACCGGCCGGTTTGACATTCCCTTCAGGCGATGAAGTGAAACCCGGCCTACGCGACTTCGACCAGCTCGAAGCCGTGTTTGAGGCGTTGGAAGTTGAGTAGGTTGTTAATTAGTTGTCAGTTGCTCGTTATCAGTTGTTAGTAAAAATCCTGTCACAAGGAGTATCAAGCGACAACAAGTAACTAACAACCGCTAACGAGCAACTGACAACTACAGAAGGCTAGCTCAGCCTAAACTGAACGTACTTGATGGGGACACCGATTGCGCGGTACTTGCCTTCGAAATTGGTTTGAATGGCTTGCGCTTCTGCGAACTCCGGGCTGTCTTCTGCATAGAGGTCCCGGGTAAACCGCTCCACAGCCGCGCCGGGACGGGCCGCCAGCGTTTCCAATGTAAACTCGAATAACCCGTCATTGTCGGTTTTGAGGTGCAGCAGGCCGCCGGGAGTTAACAATTGTTCATACAAAGCCAGGAAGCGCGGCGAGGTCAGGCGGCGCTTGATGTCCCGGTCGCGCGGCCGCGGGTCGGGAAAGGTTATCCAGATTTCATCCAGCTCGCCCCCGCCAAACTGGGCGGCCAGGGCCTCGGCGCGCATTCGTACGAAGCCCACATTCGTCAGGCCCAGCTCGGTGGCGCGGCTGCTGCCCCGCCAAATCCGCTCGCCTTTGATATCGAGGCCGAGAAAATTACGGCTCGGGTGCCGTTGCGCCAATCCCACTGTGTACTCACCCTTACCGCAGCCCACCTCCAGGGTGAGCGGGTGCGGCGCCCGAAAGAAATCCGTACGCCAGCGTCCCCCAAGCTGCTCGTATTCGGGCTTGCCGGGTTCAATGATGTCGGGACGGGTGGCGTTGTCCGTGAAACGGTGCAGTTTGACGCGAGGCAAAGGTGATAATAGTTAAGGGTAACAGTAATATTATTTTGCTATTGCTTTCTTCTTCGCATTCAACTCATTGGAGCCAGGCCATTGCGCAATTGAATACGGCCGGTTCTTAATGGCTACTAGCTGATAGCGGAGATTCAGGCAGTCCGGTAAAGGTCTTCGACTTCCGCCACCACGAACGTGCTGCCGCCAATGAAGACGACGTCTTCGGGCGTGGCAGCCTGGCGGGCGGCAGCCGCGGCCGCGGCCACCGATGCATAGGCCTGGCCGCGCAAACCCAGCGCGGCGGCTTGCGCGGCCAGGTCAGCGGCGGGCAAGGCCCTGGGAATGTTCGCAGCGCAAAAATAATAGGTAGCCGCCGCCGGCAGCAGCGCCAGCATGCCGCCCACGTCCTTATCGTTCACCGCCCCGATGACCAGATGCAGTCGCCGATGCGGCAGCCGCAGCAGCTGCGCCAGTACCAATTGTAATCCAGCCGCGTTGTGCCCGGTATCGCACACCACGAAGGGGCGCTGGCCGATGATGCTCCACCGCCCCCGCAGGCCCGTGAGTTGGGTTACCTGTCGCAGGCCGGTCCGAATGGCCGCTTCGGTAATGCGGAAACCCTGCGCCCGCAGCTCATCCAGCGTAGCCAGCACGCCGGGCAGGTTGAGCTGTTGGTAATCGCCCGGCAAGCCGAGCTCGGCATTCAGTAGGTACGGCCGGCCCTGTTGGGTCACGGCCACGGGCCGGAGGCCAGTAGTCGGCGAAGGCTCGGCGCTGAATTCGGCGTGGTAAATCTGGTCGGCGAAAACGAGGTGGGCCAGTTTGGCGGCGGCTTCCCGCTGAAAAACCGCCGCGACTTCCGGCTGGGTCTGGCTCACCACGGCCGGCACGCCGGGCTTGATGATGCCCGCTTTTTCGCCCGCAATTTCCGGCAGCGTATTGCCCAGCAGCGCCTGATGGTCGAAACTGATGTTGGTGATGAGCGAGACGAGCGGCGTGATAACATTGGTTGAATCATGCCGACCACCCAAACCAACTTCGACAATGGCCACGTCGACGCGCTGCTCGGCAAAATAGCTGAAGGCCAAAGCCACGCACATCTCGAAGAACGAAGGCTGCACTTCCTCGAAAAGCGGCCGCCAGCGCGCCACCCACGCCACCAGGTAATCGGGCGTCAACTCCTGGCCGTTCACCCGCACTCGCTCGGTGAATTCGCGCAGGTGGGGCGACGTGTACAAGCCTACTTTGTAGCCCGCCGCTTGCAGCACCGCCGCCAGCAAGTGCGAGCTGCTCCCCTTGCCGTTGGTGCCGGCCACGTGCACGCTCCGGAATTTTTGTTCCGGGTTGCCCATGGCTTCAACCAGCTTCAGGGTGTTGCCGAGGCCCTTTTTAAAGCCCGCCGCGCCCACCCGCTGGAACATGGGCAGCTGGTCGTACAGATAAGCCAGGGTTTCGGAGTAGGTCACGGGCGACTTGATAAATGCGTTATTAGGGAGCACAAAGTAACGGCCTAGTGGCGTTATCCAAACCAAAAGCCCCGTGGCACGCTGAGCGCAACACGGGGCCTTGACCATGAGATTCGGCTGCTATCGAACTGTAAACCTAAAGGTGTAAAATCCGGTGGCCCCGCCCGCGGCGCTATTCGTTTTTATAAATACCGCGTCAAGTAGCTTGTCTCGACACAGCTTTTCCTGAGTCGGAGATACGTTGCCCGACACTTTCGAAACCGATTCCACTTCGCCATCGGAAGAGATTTTAATCTTGAAGCGAATGACACCAGAATTGTTGACCACGGCATCAACCACCGGCGTGCTTTCGAAGCGCCAGCCGCTCATTTCCAGGCCGCCGCTGCCGGGGCTGCTGCCGCTGCCACCGCTGCCGGGGGCGCCGTAGAGCGCCTTGGCGTCGAGGGAGCCGTTGGGGTCGCCCTGGTCGCCCACGGTGCCGGACCGGTCGCCATTGTTGTTGCCCGTGGGGGCGTTGCTGGTGCCGTTCACGCCGTTGCCACCGCCCGACTCACTCCCTTTGGGCGAAAAGGTGACGGCCACTTTGCGGGCGGGCTTGGGCGCTACCTTAACTTCTTCTTTGGGGGGAGCTGCTTTTTCGACGGGAGCTTCCGAGTAAGGACTTTCTTCGGCTTCGCTGGTAATAATTTTCTCCTGCGAAGGCGGTGTTGGGGTTGGCGTGGCAGCGGCTTCGGGGCGCGGCTGGGGGTCAGGGTTGGCTACCGGGGGGCGGCTGTCCTCGCGGTTGGGGGAATTGTTGGCCGTGGCCATGCTCTGCACATCACCCGACCCGGCCTCGTCGATGCCGTAATTCAACTCCACGCCATCGCCGCCAATAGCGGCCAACGGCGGGTCCGGGCCCTTAAAAAACGTGAACATAAACAGCAGCAGCAACAGGCCATGAATGACGACAGTGCCAATCAGGGCCTGGCGGCGGTACGGTTCCGGATAATCAATAGCCATCTGGATTGGAGGTGAAGTGATGGGGCAGCTGTTTTTTAACGCATCGGGCCACAGCGAGTTCAAAAACGTTGGCTCAGCCCGGCTCAAACCGGCATTGCCCGGTTACTTGCTGGTGCTGGCCTACTTCCCGGCCGCTTGCTGGGCCTGGGTTGCCATCACCATTTTCAGCTTCAGGCGGTTGCCTATTTCCAGGATATCGACCAGCTTCTGCACGTTCAGCGAGTTATCGACCCGCAGCACCACGGTGGGCTGCTCGGTGGTGGGCGCCGTGCCGACCAGCGCCAACAGCTCGGACTCCACCATGGCTGGAGTCACCGGCTTCTTGTTCACGAAATAAGTGCCGGCGGCATCCACCGAAATCGTAATAGGCTGCTTCATTACCTGCACGCTCGACTTGGCATTGGGCAGCAAAAGCTTGATAACGTTCGGATTGACCAGCGTGGAGGCAATGAGGAAGAACAACATCAGGAAGAACATGATATCGTTCATGGCCCCGGTTTCGACGTGCGACGTGAGGCGGCGGCGGCGGGAGAGATTCATTAGTTAGCTAATAGCTGAAAGCCGTTGGCTGTTAGCTTTCCTCGCCATTATTTGCCAGCTTTCAGAAAAAGCTAACAGCTAACAGCTTTGGGCTAACAGCTAAGGACTAATTGTCCTGAAGGATGTCCATAAACTCAATGGCGGAGTTTTCCATGCGGAACACCATGCGCTCCACCAGAATGCTCAGCCAATGGTAGCCCACGTGCGCGATGATGCCCACGATAAGGCCCGTGGCCGATGTCACGAGCTTCACATACAAGCCGTCGGCTACCTGCGGGATACCAAATTCCTTGGTGGCGGCAATGGAGTAGAAAATTTTGATAACCCCGATGATGGTGCCCACAAAGCCCAGCATGGGCGCAATGCCCGCGATAATGCCCAGAATGCTGATGTTCTTTTCGAGGCGGGCAATTTCTATCTTCCCCACGTTTTCAACGCTGGCTTCAATCTCCTTCAGCGGCAGGCCAATGCGGCGCAGGCCCTTTTCTACCATGCGGGCCAAGGGCGAAGCCGTTTGCGCGCAGAGCAGCTTGGCCCCGGCCAAATCCCCCTTCACCATCAAGGAACGGATGCTGTTCATGAAGGAGTCGGGGTCGCCGGCGGCTTTGCGGATGGCCAGGTACCGCTCAATCATGATGTAGAGCGAAACGATGGACAGCGCCAAAAGGGGAATCATTATCAGTCCCCCGCGCAGAATCAAGTCGAGAACGGGAACTTCGGCCTGCACAATCGGAGCATCCGAAACGGCGGTATTGATGGAATCAGCCGCGACGGCAGCAATTTGCAAAAGGAATGCGGACATGCGTTCGATTAAAATTTCAGAGTATTGAAGTCGCTCCGCGTGCTGATGCGCAAGCGCTGGGCTTCACGTTGGGCCGAAGCCAAGTCTGCGTAATCGCCCGCCGTGACCCGGAAAAGCCGGCTGCCGGCGGGCGGCAGAATAACGTGAGTAGCGCGGCCCATCTTGGTCAACGCTTTGCGGCCTCTTTCGGCGGAAGCCAGAGTCCGGTAAGCGCCGGCAATGACGTAGTAACGCCCGGTCCGCTGCTTAATTGCGGTGGAGCTTACCACGGCTTTAGCAACGGGAGTCGCAATCGGCGCGGGGGTGGCAACGAGAGTAGCAACAGCTTTAATCGGTGCGCTGGCAGCGGTTTTTGCCGGCAGGCCGGACGCCGGGGCATCGTTTGCCGACGTCATTACCTCGCTGGCGGCCGGTTCTGCATCGCTTGGAACAGCAACCGAAGCGGGGGCCGTGGCAAGCACGGGAACCGGCGCAGTTGCAGGGTCTTCGAGCGGCGTCAGGCCCTCGGCTTCAAGCGGAGCGGCCGAGGAGTTGAAATTGTGTTGGCCCAGCGTGGCCAGCTGCGGCTCGGAGACGGAGGTGGCGCCTGCTGAGCGTTGGGCCCAATCCAGTTTGGGCAATTGCATTTGCCAGGCCGTGGGCAGGTACCCGGCATTGAGGGCCACCTGGTAGTTAGCCAGCAGCAACAAGCTGGCGGCTAAGGCAATTACCCCACCGGGCAGCAGGCGCGCCCAGCGCGGGCGGCGCTCCGTGCCGCTACGCAATGCGGGCTGCGGTCGTTTGGTGCGGGCGTCGTTGGCACGCACGGGACGGGCGGCCAGCGGCGGCAACCCAAACGCGGAAGCCAACAGATTGTCGGTACCGGTATATTCGAAGGCCAGGCCCCGACCGGCGGCGCGCCGGAAAATGCCAATGCCCGGCAGTTCGGTTCGGTTGGTGTCGTCCAGTTCCTGCTGAAGGCCCGCCACGGCGGTGCGCACCGCCTCGCGAGCCTGGGCAATAGACAGGCCTAAATGCTGGCTCAGCGCATCCACCAACAGACCGTCGTTGCGCGTCAGGGCCTGGTTGAAGGCCACCAGCTTGGTGGGAGGGCTCAGTGTCTGGCGGCCCGGCTGCGCGCGCGCCGGGGAAACTTCGGCCACAAGGCCCCCAAAATCCGGAATAATCACGCAGTCGTGGTCGCGGAGCAAGGGGCGGATGTGGTCGGCGAGATGCATTTCTTTGAGTTACTGAATACTAGAATTCGGGCAAATGGCTACGTGTTGCCGGCCTCATCATTTCCCAAAAAGGAAGTTCTGATGAAAGGCAAGCAACTAGTAACCAGAAACCTAGAACGTATAGGTAGCGCCGCCCAGCACGTTCACGCCTTTAACAGGATATCCGTAAAAGCGCTGATATTGACGATTGGCAAGGTTATTACACATTACAAAGATGGATATTTTTGGCGTAATGCGGTAATCGGCGCGCAGGTTCAGGTCGATAATCGGTTCGGTGGCGCGGTAAAAATCGGGCACGCGCACGTCGCCAAAGCTAGCACCGGGCTGGTAGCTGATGCCGTAGCTGGCCGAGTAAAAATACCCTTCAACGCCAACCATCAGCTTGTCAAAAACATTGTACGTTCCGAAGACCGA
>JAYSZD010000697.1:0-1390 GCA_043738185.1 Hymenobacter sp.
ATGACGCGGGGCCCGCCGGGGCCCAGCACCCGGGCCAGCTCCAGGCCGGTGAGCTCCTGCATCTGAATATCGAGGAAAGCCAGCTCGACGGTGCCGGGGTGCTCGTGCAGGTACTTCAGGGCTTCCACGCCGCTGCCAAACCGACCCACCAGCTCCAGAAACGGCGTTTTCTGGATAAACGAAACCACCAGGCCCAGGGCCAGCGGCTCGTCGTCAACGGCAATGCATTTGAGGGACGGCATGTGGTGGGGTGTGGGTGGTTTGGGCTAGGGCTGTGTTCACCCCATCCCCTAGCCCCTCGCCGCTTGATGCGCGGAATCCTCCGGGAGAAGGGGGACTAGTATTCCGACAACTTAATTTAAGGGGTCATTGTTGGCTTCTTATTTTTATTTATTCCCTCTTATGGCCCGCCTGACCAAACCCATTGAGTTATCAGCCGCCGACCAGGCCAGACTTCAGGCGATGGTTAAAAAGGGGCAGCACAAGAGCCGCGAAATCACCCGCGCCCGTGCCTTGCTGCTCATGGCCACGGAGCTGAGTGCCACGCAGGTGCAAACCAAAGCCGATATTTCCTCCTCCCAGTACCATCAGCTCAAAGGCCGCTATTCTGCCGGCGGCCTCGCAGCGGCCCTGCACGAGCGCCCGCGCCCCGGCCAGCCGCCGAAGGTCACGCCCGTGCTCGAGGCCCAAATCACCCGCCTGGCCTGTAGGGACGCCCCGGCCGGAGCAGCGAAGTGGACGCTCTCGCTGCTCAACGACTCGCTCGTGTCCTTGCGCTACATCGAGCGGATTTCCAACGAGACGATTCGCCAGGTGTTAAAAAAAGCAAGCTCAAGCCCTGGCAGCAGCAGATGTGGTGCATCGGCACGGTGAACGGGGCCTACCTGGCCGCGATGGAAGACGTCCTTGACCTCTACGCCCAGCCCCCGGTGCCGGGCACGGCCCGCCTCTGCTTCGACGAACGCCCCTGCCAGTTGCTCGACCACGTGCTCACCCCGCTGCCGGCCAAGCCCGGCTGCACGGAAAAGCAGCACCAGGAGTACCGCCGCCAGGGCGTCTGTAACGTGCTGCTGGCCTATGACATCGATACGGGCCAGCGCTACGTGCAAGTCACCGCCACCAAGACCAAAGCCGACTATGCCCACTTTCTCGACTGGCTCGAACAGACGCACTACCCCGACGCCCAGCGCCTGCAACTCGTGCAGGATAACTACGCCACCCACACCTACGGGGCCCTCTACGAGCACCTGCCCGTGGCCCGCGCCGGGGCCTTGCGCCAGAAGCTGGACTTTCACTTCACGCCCAAACATGGCTCGTGGCTCAACATGGCCGAAATCGAGTTCTCCGCCCTTTCCCGCCAGTGCCTGGACCGGCGCATCGGCAGCCTGAA
>JAYSZD010000698.1:0-3382 GCA_043738185.1 Hymenobacter sp.
ATTGGGGCGTTCGAGCAGGTGGGCGTGGACTTTTTCCTGCTCCAGGCCAGCCCGCAGCTGGAAGAGATGGAGCGGTTTTCGGAGTCCGTGATTCAGGTGCTGGCGTAACCCCACCCCCAGCCCCTCCCCTCCGGGAGAGGGGAGCCAGACGCAAGTTGCTCCAAAACGCAACCTTCTCCCGGAGGGAAGGGGCCGGGGCCGGCAGGGGTGGGGCGTTTTTCTCAGGCCGAAAATCGGCTTGATTTCATTTGTGCCAGAATGCGTGAGCACTTTAAAGTAGCCTCGTATTCTAACTCTCTTTATGCTTAAAAAATCATTGGCGCTGCTTCAGTTGGAAGCGGCCGAAACGGGGGCGAATACCCTCAAACGTAGCCTCAATGGCTTTAGCCTGATTGCCATTGGCATCGGCGTTATCATCGGGGCCGGGCTGTTTTCCCTCACCGGCATTGCAGCGGCCAATAACGCCGGGCCGGCCGTGACGCTCTCTTTCATTGTTGCGGCGGTGGGCTGCGCCTTCTCCGCCCTGTGCTACGCCGAGTTTGCGGCGTTGGTGCCCGTGTCGGGCAGTGCCTACACGTATTCGTATGCTACGATGGGCGAGCTGTTTGCCTGGATTATCGGTTGGGATTTGGTGCTCGAATACTCGGTGGGCGCGGCCACGGTGGCCATCAGCTGGTCGCAGTACCTCATCAAATTCCTGAGCAAGTACGGCCTGCACCTTCCGGCCCAGCTGGTGATGTCGCCGTTTGAGTCGGCCAAGCTGGCCGATGGCTCCACGGTGACGGGCTATGTGAACGTGCCGGCCATGCTCATCGTGCTGGCCATCACGGCCATTGTCACGCGCGGAACCAAAGGGTCGGCGTGGTTCAACGCGCTGGTGGTGGCGCTCAAAGTAGCGGTAGTGCTGGTGTTTATCGCGCTGGGTTGGCAGTACATCGACCCGGCCAACTACCAACCCTATATTCCGGCCAATACCGGCGAGTTTGGCGAGTTCGGGCTGAGCGGTATTCTGCGCGGGGCCGGCGTTATCTTCTTCGTTTTCATCGGGTTCGACATTGTGGCCACCATGGCGCAGGAAACCAAGAACCCACAACGCAACATGCCCATCGGCATCCTCGGCTCGCTGGCGGTGTGCACGGTATTGTTCGTGCTGTTCGGCCACGTGCTCACGGGTTTGGCCAATTACACGGAGTTCAAAGACAGCGCCGCGCCGGTGGCCATTGCCATCGAGAAAACCCCCTACGCCTGGCTGAGCTCGGCCGTGATTCTGGCCATTCTCATCGGCTACACGTCCGTGATATTGGTGGACTTGCTCGGGCAGTCGCGGGTATTTTTCTCGATGTCGAAGGACGGCTTGCTGCCACCTGTTTTTTCCAAGCTGCACCCCAAATTCAACACGCCGTTTCAGTCCAGCCTGCTGCTGGGCGCCTTCATTGCGGTATTTGCGGGCTTTGTGCCCATTTCGGTGGTGGGCGAAATGACGAGTATCGGCACGCTGCTGGCCTTTGTGATGGTATGCCTCGGCGTGCTCATCATGCGCCGCACCAACCCCGATGCGCCCCGTCCGTTCCGCACGCCGTGGGTGCCGGTGGTGCCCATCCTGGGCATTGTGGTGTGTCTGGTGATGATGTTCTCGCTGCCGTGGGAAACGTGGCTGCGCCTCATTGCCTGGCTGGCCCTGGGTATGGTTATCTATTTTGGCTACGGCAAGAAACACAGCAAGCTGCGCCTGGCGCAGAAGGCCGGGCAAAAGGCTGAACCCGCCGCGTAAATAAGCGGAGATAAGCCAGCGCCCGTCCTGCTGCACATAGCAGGACGGGCGCTGGCTTTGTGCGTAGATGGCCTGATAGCGCGGGTTGCTCACTGAGTGGTCAATTCATCGGCGTTCAAGTCGTTTTTAATTACGCACGCGGTCAAGGCTGTTTTCCAAGTCCACACTGTTGTCGGCGAAGCTGGGGCGGGGCGTTGCAGCAGCAGGCGCGACAGCCCGTTTCTACGTGTCGTTAGCTCCGTCCTCGGCCGAAACAATGCGGGCGCGCTTACTCTCCTCATCGAAGCCGGGATTCAAAGTGCTGCCGGCGCTGTCGGGGCTACTGGCGGCGATGCGGGCCCGGGCCGCAGCGTTTTCGTTGCCGGTAAACAGACTGGTGAAGAACCGAACGATACCATTCTCAAAGGGCGCAGTGAGCACGCCGCTGGCGGGATTTCCGGGCGGGTGTTCGGTCCGAAGCGTGGCTTGCGTTGCCAGATGGAAGCGGCTGCGCACAAAGGCAGCTGCCAGCAGCTGGTCGAGGTCCTGCCGGGTTTCGGTGGCGCTATTTGAGTAAGCCCACTACGGTACGGGCCCTGAGGGGAGAGGAAAGTGTGGCAAAGCGTGACGACTCACCCCGCCCGGGGCGTTTGGAAAAGCACGGCCCGCCTGGGTGCAAAGTGCGCCGGCAGGCCCCCCGTCAAGGCGCTCAAAGGGCTGGCCTTGTGCTTTCTCAGGCTATTATATTTCCGCTGCTTAAGAGCCTTGCGCCTTTGGCGAACTGCCGAACTCCAACCCGTGGAAAATCAGCAGCGTACCTTTGAAGACTGGAACCAAACTTTTGATTAACCCGAACGGTTGGGCCCTGAATCTATCCGCTTAATTATGATTTCTACGAAGTACCCCGGTCTCATTCCATCTTACGAACATGAGCGGCTAGCAGCATTGCAGCCTTACTTGGTGCTGAGTACCCCCAAGCAGGAGCTGTTCAATGATTTTGTGAGCATCGTGGCCAAGCTTTTCGACATGCCCATTGCTCTTGTGAGCCTGGTGCGGGCCGACGACGTGGTGTTCATCGGCAACGAGGGCCTGCCCGAAGCACAGGTGGTGGCCCGTGAAGACAGCATGTGCTCCGTGGCGATTCTGAACGACGGCCTCACGGAGTTTAACGACGTGACCGCCGAGCCCTGCGCTTTGGTCAATCCCTTCGTCGCGAAGCAAATGCAATTGGGATTTTACGCCGGCCAGGCTTTGCGTACCCCGGACGGCCAGGCCGTGGGCAGTCTTTGCATCATCGACCGTCGTCCCCGCCAGCTCACTGTCCCCGAAGGCAGCCTGCTCAAGGAGCTGGCCCTCGTGGCCCAGGAGCTGTTGCGGCTGCAAGTCAGCCAGGCCGCTACCCCCACCCTGATTCCGGTGCTGCGCGCCCGCCTCGAAGGCCCCGTGCAGCAGTCCCTCACTCGCCTGAACACGTTGGCCGAGTTGCGCCAATGGGAATCTGCGGCCGATGCCGACGAGGCGCAGCGCTATGCCGAGTCCCGCCTCGACGAAGCCCGGTACCTGGCCCAGACGCTGTACCGGGAACTGCAAACGATGCTTGGGTAGCAGCGGCATGTAGCAGCCTGCGCTTGG
>JAYSZD010000699.1:0-3377 GCA_043738185.1 Hymenobacter sp.
ATTGACTTTGCCGTGCCCGGCCGCTTCGCCGCCAATGTGCGGGTGGGCGACGTGGTGAGCGTGGTGGATGAAACCAACAACAAGACCTACGACTCCAAGGTATACGCCATCGACCCGCAGATTGACCCCGTGAGCCGCACCCAGCCCGTGCGCGCCCGCTTCGCCAACACCAACAACGAGCTGCGCCCCGGCGCCTTCGTGCGCGTGAACCTGAAGCTGGGCGAAAGCGAAACCGCCCTGCAGGTACCCACCGAAGCCGTAATACCGGAAGCCAGCGGCTACAACGTGTACACGGTGAAGGGTGGAAAAATGGTGCCGCAGAAAGTCAAAATCGGGATTCGCTCCGACAAGGTTATTCAAATTACCGAAGGCATTGCGGTGGGCGACACGATTATTCGCACCGGCATTTTGCAGGTGAAGCCCGGCGACGCGGTTAGGGTCATTAAGTAATTGAACGTCAGATTCCCCTCCTTGGTAAGGAGGGGAATCTGACGTGCTATATCCAACAAAAGAATGAGTCTTTCCACCACCAGCATCAACCGGCCGGTTCTCGCCATTGTGATGAGCCTGGTCATCATCATTTTTGGGGTGATTGGGTTCCGGTATCTCAGCGTTCGGGAATACCCGAGCGTGGACCCGCCCATTATCACGGTGTCGGCGAGCTACACCGGGGCTTCGGCCGATGTGATACAGGGCCAGGTGACGGAGCCGTTGGAGGAGGCCCTGAACGGCATTGCCGGCATCAAAAACATGACGTCGAACTCGCGCGACGGACGGAGCCAGATTACGGTGGAGTTTGACCTCGACTCCGACCTGGAAACGGCGGCCAACGATGTGCGCGACAAGGTTTCGGGGGCGCAGGGGCGCCTGCCGCGCGACATCGACCCGCCCGTGGTGAGCAAGGCCAACGCCGACTCGCAGCCCATCGTCATCACCTACCTCAACTCGAACAAGCGCACGCTGCTGGAGCTCACGGACTACGCCAACAACTCCCTCAAGGAGCGGCTCCAAACCATTCCGGGCGTGTCGGAAGTGCGGGTGTACGGCGAGCGGAAATACTCCATGCGCCTGTGGCTGGACCCGGTGAAGCTGTCGGCCCTGCGCGTATCGCCCGTGGACGTGCAGCAGGCCCTCACCCGCGAAAACGTGGAGCTGCCCAGCGGCGCGGTGCAGGGCCAGGCCACGCAGCTCACGCTGCGCACCATGGGCCGCCTGACGTCGGTGGAAGACTTCAACAACCTGATTATTCGCAAAGACGACATCTCGCTGGTGCGCCTCTCTGACATTGGCTATGCCGAGCTGTACCCGGAAAACGACCAGACCATTTTCCGGGTAAACGGCGTGCCGGGCGTGGCGCTGGCCGTGGTGCCCCAGCCGGGCTCCAACCAGATTGAGATTGCCGACGAATTCAACAACCGCCTCAAGCAATACGGCAAGGACTTGCCCTCGGACCTGAAGCTGCGGCCGGGCATCGACAACTCGGTGTTCATTCGCAACTCCATCAGCGAGGTGGAGCACACCATCATCGAAGCCTTTGTGCTGGTGGTGGTTATCATCTTTTTGTTTCTGCGCGACTGGCGCTCCACCATCATTCCGGTGGTGGCCATTCCGGTGTCGCTGATTGGTATTTTCTTCGTGATGTACCTGCTTGATTTCTCCATCAACGTGCTCACGCTGCTGGCCATCGTGCTGGCCATTGGCCTGGTGGTGGACGACGCCATTGTGGTGCTGGAAAACATCTATTCGCGCATTGAGGACGGCGAAGAGCCCAGGGAAGCGGCCATCAAAGGCACCGAGGAAATTCTGGTGGCCGTGGTGAGCACCACGGTGGTGCTGGCGGCGGTGTTTCTGCCGGTGGTTTTCCTCACGGGCATTACCGGGCGCTTGTTCCGCGAGTTCGGCATTGTGGTGGCGGGCTCGGTACTGATTTCAGCCTTCGTGTCGCTCACGCTCACGCCCATGATGTGTGCCAAGCTGCTGAAGCGCCAGGAAACGCACAACTGGTTCTACCGCAAGACCGAGCCGTTTTTCGAAAGCATGATTAATGCCTACCAGGGCAGCCTGCGCACATTTTTGCGCAACCGCTGGCTGGCCTGGGTGATGATAGTGGTAACGGGCGGCGGCATTTATGGCTTCATGAAAATCATTCCCTCGGAGCTGGCGCCGGTGGAAGACCGTAGCCGCGTAAACATCAGCGCCACCGGCCCGGAAGGGGCGTCGTTCGAGTACATGGACAACTATGTTGACCAGCTGACGAAGGTGGCGACGGATTCGGCGGGGGCCGACAACCTGAACAGCGTGTTTACGGTGACTTCGCCGGGTTTTGCCGGGGGTTCCAATTCGGCCATCGCCCGCGTGATTCTGGTGGAAGCCGACCAACGCCCCGAAACCCAGGACCAGGTAGCCACGGCCCTGAGCGCGGGCATCAAGAACCTGCCGGCGGCGCGCTCCTCAGTGTCGCAGGACCAGAGCATTGGCGGTGGCGGCGGTGGCCTGCCGGTGCAGTTTGTGGTGCAAACCCAGAACTTTGAGAAGCTGCGCGAAGTAGTGCCGAAGTTTCTGGAGCTGGCCCGCGAGGACCCCACTTTCCAGTTCGTGGACGTGAACCTGAAGTTCAACAAGCCCGAGCTGCGCGTGAACATTGACCGTGAAAAGGCCCAGAGCCTGGGTATTTCGGTGCAGAGCATTGCCCAGACCCTGCAGGCCGGCCTCAGCGGCCAGCGCTACGGCTACTTCATCCGGGGCAGCAAGCAGTACCAGATTATTGGCCAGGTGGCCCGCGAAGACCGCAACCAGCCGCTGGACGTGCGCCTGCTGTCGGTGAAAAACGCCGCCGGCGAGCTGGTGCAGCTCGACAACGTCATCCGGCTGGAGGAAAGCAGCACGCCGCCCCAGCTCTACCGCTTCAACCGCTACAACTCGGCCACGTTCTCGGCCTCGCTGGCCCCCGGCAAAACCCTGGGCGACGGCATCGCGGCCATGCGCGCCATTGCCGAGAAAAACCTCGACGACACCTTCACCACCGAGCTGGCGGGTACGTCGCGCGACTTCGAGGAAAGCTCCTCCTCTCTCCTCTTCGCCTTCGGCCTGGCCCTGGTGCTGATTTACCTGGTGCTGGCCGCGCAGTTTGAGAGCTTCCGCGACCCGGTCATCATCATGGTGACGGTGCCGCTGGCCCTTTCGGGCGCTCTGCTCAGCCTGTGGTACTTCAACCAGACGCTGAATCTGTTCTCGCAAATCGGCATCATCATGCTGATTGGTCTCGTGACCAAAAACGGCATTCTCATCGTGGAATTCGCCAACCAGCGCGTCGAGAAATTCAACGTGGATTACATGACCGGCCTCATTGAAGGCGCCACGGCGCGCTTCCGCCCCAT
>JAYSZD010000700.1:0-3373 GCA_043738185.1 Hymenobacter sp.
CACCAACGGCGTGCTCAAGAGCACCATTCATCGCGTGGTGAACCCGGCCCGCGAGAAAATGAACACCTCGCGCTTCAGCATTCCCTTCTTTATGCACCCGCGCTCCGAAATGAGCCTCGCGGCCCTTGAGCACTGCGTAACGTCCGACAACCCTAAAAAGGAAGCCGACATCACGGCCGGCGAATTCCTGAACGAGCGCCTCATTGAGCTCGGTCTGAAAAAGAAATAGGACGTGCCGTTTGTCATCCTGAGCTTGCGAACCGAAGGTCGGCGTAGCCAAGGACCTTGTCAGGAGAGAATAGTTTGCAGTGCGCTCAATATGGCGCGAACGTGATAAGGTCTTTCGCAAGCTCAGGATGACAGTTCCGCCTTCCCTTTCAACTGCTGCCCCGCTCCCTGCTGCCTCCGTTTCCCTGGCGCCGCCGCGCCGCTCGGGCAAGCGGACGCGCCGGGTGCGGGGTATTATTTTTTTGAAAGACGTGGCCGGGCTGGGCCTCACGGCCTTTGGCGGGCCGCAGGCGCACCTGGCCATGATGTTCCGGCTGCTGGTCGAAAAGCGCCGCTACATCAGCATGGCCGAGCTGCTGGAGCTGCAGGCCCTGTGCGCGCTGCTGCCCGGCCCCACGTCCACCCAAACCATCACCGTAATTGGCTTCCGGCTGGGCGGCCCCAACCTGGCCTACCTCACGCTCCTGGTCTGGATGCTGCCCGCCGTGACGCTGATGACGCTGGCTGCCCTCACTTTCAGCCACCTCAACCCGGTGCGGCTAATGGCTCTGGTGCAATTTGTGCAGCCCGTAGCGGTGGGTTTCGTGGCCTTTTCAGCCTACCGCATCGCCGAAAAAGTCATTCATACCAAAACGGCCGTGGGCCTGATGGTGGCTTCCGCCATGCTGGCTTATTTCTTCCAGCTGCCCTGGATGCTGCCGCTGCTGCTGGTGGCCGGCGGGGCCGTTACCACGCTGCGCTACCGCAAGCACGCCATCATTCAGGAGAAAAAGCCCTTGCGTATCGAATGGGCGAATTTTGTGCTATGGCTGGGCTTTCTGGTGGGGGCGGCCGTACTGGGACACTATACCCGCTGGCTGCCGGTGCGGCTGTTCGAGAACTTTTACCGGAACGGCTCGCTCGTGTTTGGCGGCGGGCAAGTACTGGCGCCGCTGCTGTACGCCGAGTTCGTGGAGTTTAAGAGCTACCTCACGGGCCCGGAATTTCTGTCGGGGCTGGGGCTGGTGCAGGCCATGCCGGGACCCAATTTTTCAATAGCTGCCTACATCGGAGCGCTGGCCATGCGGCCGGTCGGCGGGCCGTCCATGCAGGTGCTGGGCGCGCTGGTGGGCACGGCGGGCATCTTTTTGCCGGGCACGTTTCTCATTTTCTTCGTGATACGGTTCTGGGACCGGCTGCGGCAGTACCGGGTGGTGCAGGCCTCGCTCGAAGGCGTGAATGCGGTGAGTGCCGGGCTGGTGTGCGCGGCCACGTTTCTGCTCTACCACCCGCTGCCCGACAGAACCCTGGCCCTGCCCTTCCACCTGGGCCCCATCGATAGCCTGCCCCTGAACCCCCTGCTGGTGGGTACTACCTTCCTGTTGCTCTTATCAGAAAAAGTGCCGTCGGTGTTCATCGTGGGCGTGGCGCTGCTGGCCGGCGCGTTTATCTAACCGGGGAAAGCCGTCCGCAGCGACCCTGTTTGAGGGGTTGGGGCTGGGTGTTGAGCCGCTGGGAATGCGAGGGGCCGGGAATGAATCAGGGTTTCCCGCGATGGAAATCATAGGGTTTGAAACGATTGGGCTCAACCTTTGCAAACTCGCTGCCCGCGCCTATCAGCTCGCGGCAACACAGCCTCCTGTCTTATGAACGTCACCTTCTTCAATACCAAGCAGTACGACCAGCAATTTTTTGCGCAGGTCAACGCCGACGAGACGCACGGGCACGCGCTCCGGTTCCTGGATGTGCCGCTGAATGCCCACACCGCCGTGCTGGCTAAGGGGGCAGATGCTGTCTGCGTGTTCGTGAATGACCGGGTTGATGCCGACATTTTGCAGCAGCTTGCTCACGCGGGAGTACGGCTGCTGGCCCTGCGGTGCGCCGGCTTCAACAACGTGGACCTTGGGGCTGCGGCTGCTCTTGGCCTGCCCGTGGTGCGGGTGCCCGCCTACTCGCCCTACGCCGTGGCAGAGCACGCCCTGGCCCTCATCCTGACGCTGAACCGCAAAACGCACCGAGCCTACAACCGCGTGCGGGAAGGAAATTTCGCCCTCGCCGGTCTGATGGGCTTCGACCTGCATGGTCGCACGGTGGGCCTCATCGGGCTGGGCACCATTGGGTTGGTCGCGGCCCGCATTCTGAAAGGCTTTGGCTGCCGGGTGCTAGGCTACGATGTTAAAAACAACGCGGAAGCCGAGGAAATAGGCGTGGAATTCGTGGCCCTCGACACCCTGTATGCGCAGGCCGACATCATTTCGCTGCATTGCCCGCTCACGCCCCAGACCCATCACCTGATAAACGAGGCCGCCATTGCCAAAATGAAGCCCGGCATGATGCTCATTAACACCAGCCGGGGTGCCATCATCGATACCAAAGCCGTAATCGAGGGCCTGAAAATCGAGAAAATTAAGTACCTGGGGCTCGACGTGTACGAGGAAGAAGGCGACTTATTCTTTGAAGACTGCTCCGATAAAGTCATTCAGGACGACGTGTTTATGCGCCTGCTCTCCTTCAACAACGTTCTCATCACCGGGCACCAGGCCTTTTTTACGTCGGATGCGCTACACAATATCGCCCAGATTACGCTGCAGAATATCTCCGACTTCGAGCAGGGCCAGTCGCTGACAAACGCGGTGGCGGCACCCGCCGCCGCCCGGTAGCCCGACCAGATTTCCTAGTGCTGCTCCGGTCGGGTCAGATAGGCGTCGCGGGCTTCCTCCAACTGGGCGGCCAGGGCGGCCCGCTGTTGCAGCAGGGCCTCGCCCACGGCCGGCGCGCGCTGAAACAGGCGCAGGGCACGCAGCCGGGCGAGGCGGGCGGTCAGGGTTTGCCAGTAGCTTAGCGCATAGAAGCCAGTGAATGGCAGGCTGAGCACATACAGGGCCGTCAGGCGCCAGTCGTGGGTAAGCCAGTGGTGCACGGCGGCCGCTTGCAGGGCATAAGCAAGGGGAAACGTCAGCATGCCCACGGTGAGCATAATGGGCGCTACAAACTCCACTTCCTTAGTAGCGCGCCTGGCTACTGCCGAAGGCAGCATGTAGGGCAAATAGTTGTTGAGTACGCCGTAGAGCCACACGGGCAGGCCCAATGCGAGGTTGAGCAGGCCGGCGATGGTGCCGCGGCGTTGTCCTTCCAGGGCTTCGTCGGTCAGGCGGTGTGTGCGCAG
>JAYSZD010000701.1:0-25452 GCA_043738185.1 Hymenobacter sp.
TCGCCACTCTAGTATTGGCTATAAGAAGCCCTATTACTTTCACCAACAACAACTTGCCAACATCACCCAATTCTCTCCTGTCTAACTAGACCACCTCAAGTTCATTCAAATACTCACTCCCAACTCTAGCGATTCGCGTTGGATGCCTTGGGAATTGGGTTTGGGCGACGGTATTTTCGTAGCCGAGAATGCCATTACCTTGCCGGTAGTCAACGATTACCAGCCCCGAGTTGCGCAAGGCTATCTCAACATGTATGGCTACGTAAAGACAGCTAAAAGCTCAACCCAAACCTTCGAGGATTGGGCAATTCGGTACCCAGACGGGTCAGCTAAGTGGTTCAGGGACTGGCTAAAAAGCTGATTACGCCTCATTGAGCGCCTGCGTAATACCTTTCAAAGTGAAAGAATAAGCGAAGCTCGCTCCTGCATTGAGCAGACTAGGGGGCGTTTTGTAAGATTTATCCAGCTTTACAACGACTAACTTTAAGTCCACGTCTGCCTTCTTGGCACGGTCTATTTCCCACTTCACCCATTTGCTCCGGTAAGTGTACTTCCCGACGATAACAAGCAGGTAATCTGCTTGCTTCATCATTTTGGTGAGTTTGCCCTTAATGATTGGAGCTTGCTGGCTGTCGATTGCCACGGTGGGGGAGCAACGCTCAAACTCAAAGTCGAAGGTAGAATTGGCATTCCATGCACTCAGCATATCACGGTATTTACGGTCCCAGCGGTGCTGATAGCTGATGAATACGCGAGGTTTGGCCGAAGTAAATAAGTTGGTTAAAGTATCAAAGAAGCCCATAGGGTGTGTGATTTTATTTTTATAGTTGGTATTCAGTTAGCTGGAAACCTGCTGATGTGAGCAATTATACCGGCTGGCATGGAAATGCTGCCCACTTTACATGAGTTCATGCTTCGCAACCCACCTGGAAAAACACAACCCCCTATGACCAAAGAAACTGCCACCTTACCCACTCCGCCAGTCGTGGTAGCCTTAGCTGGTCGCCGGCCGGATGCTCCGAACGCCGACAGCCAACGATTTCCTGTATCCAATGTCGCATTAGTACGACAGCGGCTCTACGACCTTTTTGTTAGCGAAGGATTTACTGTCTTAGTCTCATCGGCTGCGTGTGGGGCTGACTTGTTGGCGCTGAACATCGCCATTGAGTTGGGGATGCAAACTATCGTAGTCTTGCCTTTCGCTCCCGTCATCTTCCGCCGCCTTTCGGTCACCGACCGGCCCGGAGATTGGGGAAAATTGTTTGACCAAGTGATTGCGCGAACCACGAAGGACCGTACACTACGGATACTCGACTATGCTGAATATGACCCAAACGCTTTCCTAGAGACCAATAAGAAAATGATCGCATTGGCAGAGGAACAGGCCGACCCGAGTCAAGCACCAGTCTGCACGTTGGTATGGGACGGGCACCCCAGGGGAGAAGATGACGCAACCCGACAATTCGGACACCTCTGCCGCCAAGCCGGCTTCCGGGTGGTAGAAGTGTCCTCGTTGTTGTAAGCTCACAAATTGTTAGTAAGAATCCGTGGCATTATTAAGCGCGGCGATAATTTTGTCGTGTTCAAAAGCAGTTGCGATTGCCGCGCTTTTTACAACCGACAAACCCGCAGGCAAAGTATTGCCACTGGCAATTTTTACAGCCGCCAGTTTTAGCTTCACGTCGGTGTCCTTGGCGCGTGAGATTTCCCAGTTCATCCATTTACTGCTAGCGGATTTAGCTCCGACAATGACCAGCAGATATTCTGCTTGCTTCATTTTGGTAGTCAACGAGCTTTTAATTGCGGCAGCATCTGTGCTATCGATGGCGACGTTGGGAGAACGCTGGTCGAACTCAAAATCAAATTTGTCATTGGCATTCCATGCGCGTAGAATGTCTTTGTAGCGCAGGTCTTCGCTGTGGTCGTAGCTGACGAATACTTTCTTCTTGGCCATGATTTTAAGTGTTTTTGGAAGTTTAGCCGAAAGATAGACTAGAAAGCCAAAATGCCAATTAAATCCACAAAAAATACTAATTGTGTTAGCGATTGAAAGAATTACATTGCTTGTGCGCGAGAGCTTGCTCTGACTCGTCCAGCTCTCGTTCGAGTTTCCCCTTCAACACTTCACGAGCCCAATCAAATAAGTCACGCCCTGCTTGCTCGGGGTTGTCGGGATGGAGCTGGGCCGCATTCGCTCGCGCCGTGTTCATCCCTTCATTTACTCCATCCAGGAGGTCAGGAAGTTTTTCCGCATCCAAGGGTTTGAACTCGCCAGTTCAGCTGAGAACGAAGCTCTCGAAGGTTGGCAGGTGAGCTGGTCGGCTAAATCTGGACAGAACCGGGTAGTATCTTTCCTTCGTCATGAAAGACACGCCAAACGCCGCAAGTACGATGCGGCCTTTCGCGCCGAATCCCTGCGCCTCGCCGAGCAAAGCCGCTCGACCCAAGCCGCGGCCCGGGCACTCAACATCGATCCGAAGCGCCTCTACCAGTGGCAGAAAGCGGCCCAAACGCCCGCCGCAGCCGCGTTAGGGCCTGCGCTTGACCCGGCCACGGCCGCCGAGCTGCGCCAGCTGCGGGCCATGGCCCGGCGGCAGGCGCAGGAACTGGCGATTTTAAAAAAAGCCATCGCCGTCTTTTCCAACACGGCGGACCAATGAGCCGCTACCGCTTCATCGCCGCCGAGCGCGGCCACTACCCCGTGCGGCGGCTTTGCCAGGTGCTGGGCGTGCCCGCCAGTGGCTTGACGCCCGGCAGGCCGACTAGCAGCGGGGCCGCCCCGGTAGGGCGGTGGGGCGCCCGAAGACGCCGGCCTGGGAAACGGCGCTGGTAAAGGTCTTCGGCGTGCATAAACGCCGCTACGGCACCCGCCGGCTGCAGGTGGCGTTGCGGGAAAAAGGGCACCAGGTGGGCCGCCAGCGCCTGCGCACTGCCATGCGCCGACGGGGCCTGCACGCGCTCCAACCCAAGGCCTTCACGCCGCGCACCACCGATTCGAGCCACGGGCTGCGCTGCGCGCCCAACTGGCTGCTCGACCAGCCCAAGCCCACCCAGGCCAACCGGGTCTGGGTCAGCGACATCACTTATCTGCCGCTGGCCAACGGCGGCTGGGTCGTACCCGGTAGGGCCTACCGGTGCGCCTTTCAAGACATGGCCAGCAAGCACGTGGAGAGCTGGCGGGGGCCACCATGCCCGAAGAATTGGTGACTGAGGTAGTCTAGGTAAAACGGACAGCGAGAAGTCTTAACTTCCGTTGCTTATGACTGAGAAATCGAATCTTGGAGGGGTCTCCTCCACCCGCAAGAAATACACGCCGGCTTTTAAAGTCGAGTGCGTCCGCCAGGTAGCGGCCGGGGCCCGGCAAAGCGACGTGGCCCGTGCCCAAGGCATTCCGCCAGCCTTGCTGGGGCGCTGCCAACGCCAAGCCTTGGAAGCCGCCGTACCCAGCAGCGCGGAGCGCGAGGAAATCAAGCAGCTGCGGGCCGCGCTCAAGCGCGTGGAACTGGAGCGCGACATTTAAAAAAAAGTCGTGACCATCTTCTCCCAGTCCCCTCAGTCATGAGCCGCTACCAGTTCATTCAGGACTGAACGGAGCCGTGGCCCGTACAACTGCTGTGCCAGGTGCTAGCCGTGAGCTCAGTTGGGTATTACCAGTGGCGGCACCGGCCGGCCGCCGCGCAGGCTGCGTGGCAGATGGCAGCGCAAGCGGCCATTACGTGCCATGCCCGCCGCTACGGGACCCGGCGGCTGCGGGCCGAGTTGCACGCGCAAGGCCACACCGTGGGCCGCTACGCGTTGCGCACGTGGTTGCACCGGCATGACTTACAAGCCCTGAGTACCCGCCCGCACCGGCCGCGCACGACGGTGGCCGACCCGGCGGCCGAAAACCATTTGCTGGGGCAGCTGGCCCCCACCGCCCCGAACTAGGTCTGGGTCGGCAACATTACTTGTCTGCCCCTGGTGGGCGGGCGCTGGTATTACCTGGCCACCTGGCGTGAAGTCTGCTCCCGGCGGGTCGTGGGCTGGCATCTGGCCGCCCAAATGCCCACCGAACTCGTGCTCCACGCCCTGGAACAAGCCCTTACGCTGCGCCAGCCCGCGCCGGGGCTCATCATCCACGCCGACCGCGGCAGTCAGTACACCAGCGCGGCCTGTCGAACTCGTATCGCACGAGCCGGGGCCCTTGCCCAGCTTCAGCCGGCCCGGCAACCCGTACGACAACGCCTAGGCCGAAGCCGGCTGGAGCACGCTCAAAACCGAGCTGCTGCCCCAGGGTGGGGCGTTTGCGAACCTAGAATAAGCCCGCATGGAAGTCGCCCATTACCTCTATACCTACTTCAATCTGGACCGCCGCCACTCCGCCCTCGGCTATCGCTCACCGCACCAATTTGAACAGGACCTGAAAACCAATCTACCTTAGCTCACTGTCCGTTTTTATTAGATCATCCCACTCAAACCAAATGTAATTACTTGTCTAAACCGTTAGCTATAATGCCAGTAGAAAACAGGTATTGCAAGGTGCAAATTATGAATCTCTCATTTCAGAACTTGACAATCTGTATGGTTATAGCCAGACGAGACATCGGGCGACGTCCTACTTTTGGTTGCCATAACAGAAGAAATACACGTCCTGCTTCTGTCCGTCATTACTAGACCACCTCACATAAATGAATGAGAGAACAATATAAATTATATCAAAATCCTAGTTAATACAAGATATATGTCTAGGTTTGAACAAATCCAATCTGCCTACTTCTGAACTTGACGATTTATTGCTGCCAAACGTCAGAAGTAAAAATCCTGCACACATGAAAATCGAGAGAATCTCCATTACAGGCCTTGAGCAGAGTGCTGTTGTAACGGTCGGGGCCGACGAACTTGAAACACCTAGTCGGTCTTTCCGCCTGGAGCGCAGCAGCCGTGGGCTGGCCGAAAGCCACGAGGTCGACATCAGCCAAGGGGAAATGGTGGAGCTCATTTTCGAAGATGAGACACGGTGGTTTTGCAATGCCAATACCCTGACAGAGGTATTCCCCGAAACGACGCAAGGCTCCCGAGCAGGCGGAGCGGTGCCGCTGCCGATGGAAGTGCACGGAGAAGGCGGCGAAAGGGGGATTTTAAGTAGCATCGCCTTAAAGGTTGTCAACATTTTTGCCAAAAGAGCTGTCCAAAAGGGTATTTTGGATTTGGCCAAGGAGTTAGAAAGCAAACAACTTGAGAACCAAAGCGGACTTTACAAAGTAGACCGGCAATTTCACTTGCAACCATTCCGGGCGTTGATTTCAGAGCGGCCGTATCTGCTTTTTCTGCATGGCACTGCCTCCTCCACCGCTGGGTCCTTCGTCGAGCTGGTCTCGTCCGACTTATGGACACAAATGCAGCGCACTTATGGAGCTAATATAATTGCTTTTCAGCACGAAACGTTGTCGAAAAGCCCCTTGCAGAACACGCTGGAGTTGATTCAGGCATTGCCGGCCCACTGCACGCTGCATCTAATCAGCCATTCCCGTGGAGGATTGGTGGGGGAACTGTTGTGCCGGTTTTGCAACGCCGACGAAGGAAACCGGGGCTTCGATAACGAGGAGAAAGCCTATTTAACCAAAACCAATCGCACGACCGAACTCGCGTTTATTGACCAGATAAACGAAGCGTTGCTGAACAAGCGCATTCGAATAGAACGGTTCGTGCGCGTGGCGTGCCCCGCCAACGGGACCATCTTGGCGTCCAACCGGCTGGAGCGGTTTTTCAACATTTCACTCAACCTGATTGGCTACACGACCGGCCTGGTCGCAAATCCTGTTTATGTCGCCTTCAAGAATTTGGTGGCTGCTGTATTGGACACCAAGGACGACGTAAGAGTGCTGCCGGGTCTGGAAGCCATGAACCCCGAATCGGCGTTTATCAAGGTCCTCAACAATCCCGGCACTACGGTCGAAGTAGACAGTCCGCTGGCCGTCATTTCTGGCAATTGCACCATGAAGCCCGATTTGCGGGCCTTGCTCATCATTGCCAGCAAGCTGTTTTACCTAACCGACAACGATTTAGTCGTCAATACCCTGTCCATGTACCAGGGTACGAAGCGGAAAAAACCGGTTCAATACTATTTCGATTCATCGACTGAAATCGACCATTTCCACTACTTTAAAAATCCCCGCACGGTCAATTCGTTGGCTTTAGCGTTAGCGGCGACAGATGACGCGCCGCTGCCTGGTTTCCAAATTGCATCGCTGGCCGGAGGATTGCCGACCGACCGCAATGCCGCTTTGGGATTGGAAGGCGGGAAGCTGTTTCTGGACACGGTGAGCGGACAAAAGCCAATTGTGCTGCTTCTGCCCGGGATTATGGGATCTACCCTGGACACGGACAACAACCCGTTGTGGATCCATTACTTGCGATTCCTCAAGGGCGATTTGGTGGACTTAGCGATTAATTCCCCCGGCGTCAGTGCCACGGCCATTGTGAAAACGTCCTACAAACGTTTAGCCGACCACTTGGCCGATACCTACGACGTCGTCACCTTTCCCTTCGACTGGCGCCTCCCTTTGCCCGATAGCGCCAAGCTGCTAAATAAGAAAATTGTTGACTTGTTAGCGCACAACAAGCCACTCAAGATAGTCGCTCACTCCATGGGCGGGGTGCTCATGCGTGATTTTATCCTCGACCATCCGGAAACATGGCAGCAGTTGAACCACTCCACCGGTTTCCGACTGCTCCTGATGGGAGTGCCGCTTCAGGGCTCGCACCGAATCCCCGCAGTGTTGCTTGGACTTGACAGCATTATCAAGAAGTTAAGTCAGGTCGACATCCGGCACACGAAGGAAGAATTGGTTGCGGTATTTGCGCAGTTTCCGGGCATCTTGGGGTTGCTCCCGCTTTCCGATGGGCCCGGCGAGGATTTTGCACAAGAGAGCACATGGGCGACGTTGCGAATGGCCTTGGGCGACCCAACGTGGCCGCTGCCATCAAAGGTGCTGCTGCAAGCGTTCGCCGCCTACCGCACACGGGTCCTGAAGGGATGTGATGCCATCGACTTCAGCAACGCCGTGTACATCGCCGGACAAGACAAAGCCACCCCGTATAATTACCGCCTAAATACGCTGTCCAATGGAGAGCAAACGTTAGAATTCCTCTACACCTCCGAAGGCGATCAGAGCGTTACCTGGGCCACGGGCATTCCCCCGCAGCTGCTACGAGCAAATGCCGTGTACTACACCAACGTCACGCACGGGGCTTTGGCCAATGAGCCCCGTATTTTTGACGGGTTGACCGAAATTCTAGCAAAAGGTTCAACGGCTGCCCTCAGCCGATTGCGACCCAAAGTGCGGGCGATTTCGCCGACGGTGTCGCCATCGCGGACCGAAGACTTTGATTTGTCACTAGCAGGCGTTGAAAAAACGCTGCTGGGCTTGACCTCCGTGGAACTCGCCGATGATGTGCTCCCAACGCAGGCCATTCGAGTGCGCGTCAGCAACGGGGATTTGCGTTATGCAGCTTTTCCCTTGTTAGCCGGACACTTCCAAAACGACAGCATTCTGTACGCGGAAGGCGTGATTGACCAGCACTTGGACGGCGCCCTGACAGAACGTAATAAACTCGGTATTTACCCGGGTCCAATTGGAACCAGCGACCTGTTTATGCCGCGTGGGGCCGATTACGCGGGGGCCATCATTCTGGGACTTGGTCACTTTGGACAACTCACGGCCTTCCAACTCGGCATCACCGTTGAACAAGGGGTAAGCAAATACCTGCACGGCTTAGCTTCTCGTCCGGCAAAATCCGGGCAAGCAGAGGCCATTGGTCTTTCTTCTTTGCTGATTGGCATCGGGTATGGCGGACTGACCGTGGAAAGTGCCGTAAGAGCCATTTTGCAAGGCGTACAAAACGCCAACGCCAAGTTGCAAAAGCTTTCGGGGGAACGGGCCCCGACGGTTAGCTACCTGGAATTCATTGAAGTGTACGAGGACACGGCCTTGAGCACGTTCTATGCTGCCAAAACCCTGGAACTAGAGGCCAGCAAAAGCTTGCCCATTGTCATTGAGGACGCAACCCTCAAAACCCTGTTTGGCGTCAAGAAGCGCTTGTTGGCCGACATGACCACGGGCTGGTGGAACCGTCTCAACGTGCAATTGAGCAAGCCGGCCCTGCCCGGTGACTTGGTGCGCAGCATTCGGTTCAGCATGTCGACGGGCGGGGCACGAGAGGAACAGCGCGAGCTGCACAGCAGCAACAACGTGCTCACGCATCTGCTGCATGACTTGTCGATAAACAATCGCTGGTCACCCTCCCTCGCCAAAACGGTATTTGACCTGCTCATTCCCAACGATTTAAAGGGGACGTTGCAGCGGCAAAATAACATTAATTTGATTCTGGATAAGGACACGGCCGCCTACCCGTGGGAACTGCTGCAGGACAGTGTAAACGACGCCAAGCCCCTGTGCATCAACGCCGGCATGATTCGCCAGTTGGCTACGCAGGATTACCGCCTGAACATCCGACCGGTGGTGAAGGAAACGGCATTGGTCGTCGGGGACCCCTCGCTGAATGGCTACTTACATCAGCTGCCTGGGGCGCTGGAAGAAGCCGGTGAGGTAGCTGCTTTGCTGAGCAATAATGGATTGACCACCACCACCAACCTGCGCGGCAACGCCCTCGATATCATCCGCGCCTTGTTCCAAGAGGACTACAAGATCATCCACTTGGCAGGCCACGGCGTTTTCTTAGAAGACAAACCGGAAAACTCGGGCATGGTCATCGGCGATAACCTGTATTTGTCGACCCGGGAAATCATCCAGATGAGCACCGTCCCGGAGTTGGTGTTCGTCAACTGCTGCTTTCTGGGGCAAACGGATGGCATGGCCGAACGTTTTTATCGCAACCGGTATAAGTTGGCAGCCAACATTGGCACCCAACTCATCGAGAACGGGGTCAAGGCCGTGGTGGTGGCGGGTTGGGCCGTGGACGATGCCGCGGCCCTAACGTTTGCCCGGTCATTCTATAGCCAAATGATTAGCGGGTGTGCCTTTGGGGAGGCGGTCCTGACTGCCCGCAACAAAGTATACGAACAGACCGGTGACCAGAATAACACGTGGGGGGCATATCAATGCTACGGCGACCCCTTCTATAAACTGCGCTCGGGAACGACTTCGGGTGAAACGCCGAAGTTTGCCTTTGTGGTGGCGGAAGAAGCCGAAGTGGTCCTCGTCAACATGTATAACGAGGTGGAATCCGGCCGGTACAGTGCCGAAAAGGTCTTGTCTCGCATGGATGCCATCGCCCAAGCCGTAGACAAGGGGGGGCTACGAACCCCGGAAATAACGGAGCGAGAAGCCCTCATCTACCTGGAAGTATACGAATACGAATTCGCACTGGCAAAATTCCAGGCCTTGCTGAAAGTAGAAAACGCGTCCTTTTCGGTCGCCACGCTGGAAAAGTATTGCAACCTGCGAGCGAAATACTGCATTCAGCAGCTGGCGGCGGGCCGCATAAAGCGCCCTGCCGCAATCAAAGAGCTAAACGATGTGATTGAAAGCCACAATGTGATGCTGGGCATCAGCTCCACGGCGGAACGGCTAAGTTTACTGGGCAGCGCCTACAAGCGGAAAGCGCAGGTGATGAGTAGCGAAAAGACCAACACCAGAGCCACTGAAGCGCTTCGGGCCGCCGCTTTTTATTACCGTGCCTCTTACTTGGTGGACGGGAATATTTACCGCGTGTATTCCCTTACAAACTGGTATATCCTCGAGACCCTTATTGGCTTAACTACCGATCAAGAATGGAGTGCCGAGCGGCATTTCAAGGACGAGGCATACTCATTGCCGCCTTTAACAGAAGTCCAGCAACAATTGGTAGAGGCCGCGAGCCGTATTGATTTTGAGAGTACGCGCATGGATTACTGGGCGCTGATAGAATCGGCAGCAAGTAACATTTGCTTGATTTTCATTAATCCAGATAGGGCAGCGAACGATTGCACGCTGATTGAACTGCTGGACCTGTATCGCCAGATTTGGCTTAAGGCAGGGTCAAAGGGCAAAAAAATGGCAGAAGTTGAAAACATCGACTTTCTACTGAGTGCCTTGCAACAAGTCAAAAATCCTGATGAAGGCACAACCAAACTTCAACAGCTGGTTTCTAGGTTGAATGCAGAAGTTAGGCGCATGGTGGTCAATTAGGCAAACTTTACTTGAGCATGCCTAGTGCAACGCAATTAGCTTCAATTACGCTCAAAGCCACCTGCACGTAGAGCACACGGTGTTCGAAAAAGACGTGCCACTGCTCAAACCAGGCCAGCGCATTTGCTTCACCCTGCCCAACGACAACGCTGCCGAGCGCACCGCCCGCGTCTACCTCATCGGCCGCACCGTGGACGAGCAGCAGCGCACTGTGCGCGTGCACAGCCACCTCGTACCGCGAAAACGACCCTGCCCTGCTGCTAGGCATGTTTGTGCGGTCCGTGGTGGAAACTACCAGCCGCCGCGTGGCCGCCCTGCCCGACCAGGCCGTGGTGGACTACGAAGGCAAGCCGTTCGTCTTACGGCAGGAACCTTCCGTGAGCGGCCAGCAGGTGTTCAGAATGATGGAAGTGCAGCGCGGCGAGCAGGCCGATGGCTACAGCGAGGTGTTCATTTCCGGCGGCCCGGCGGCCGCGGCCCAGTACGTGATCGAGGGGGCTTATTCTTTGCTCAGCAAGCTCAAAAACGCTGGCGAAGAATAGCCCATTGAGTTGGGGCTTGCCGGCCCCTCCCTCGGGTGCGGCCCGGTTGCGCGCGGTATGATTTTAGCGGAAAAAAAAGCCATTGCGCGATTGGCTCACCAAAACGGCGCGGCCGTTGGCTAGGGGCTCACTGCCCGCATCCCGGAGCGAAAGTAATTTGCTCTGGATGCTGCCATATTGCTATCTTTCCCCTGCCATACAATAACAATACACTTTCGGAACGGGTACTTCTCGCCATGACACCTCGGGAATGCTTGATTGTCCGCTGAGGGTCAGTAACTTAATGACCAATTGAGTAAAGTGCCTAGTGTTGCTCTGCATGTTTTCTACCACTTAAGCATACAGTACCGCTGTGGCTGAATATCAAGTCTACGTATCATCTACGTATCAAGATTTAAAAGACCATCGCGAAATGTTGATGGGGACCTTGCACAAAGTGCCCGGCTTCAAGGTGGTGGGCATGGAGTATTATACCGCCAAGAACGTGAAGCCGCTGGCAGAGTCCTTGGCAGACGTGGCCAGGTGCGACATCTATTTGCTCATTCTGGCGAAGCGCTACGGGTACGTGCCGCTCGATGATAATCCCGACAACCAATTGTCCATCACCCGGCAAGAGTACCGCAAAGCGCGCGAACTCAACAAAATCATACTGGTTTTTAAAGCCGAAACTCGCGGCAATCTTTTTCTGCCCGATACGGACGACCCAGAACAGCCCTCTGCCGCCCAGAAGGCCGAATGGCTGGCCGAATTCATGAAGGAAGTGGGCAAGGACGTGCTGTCGCACCCGGAGGGCTTCACCAATCCGCACCACTTGGCCTTGCAGGTCCGAGAATCGTTGGTGTTCAGCCCAAAGGTGGATTGGGACGGCGACTTTCCCGAAGAGCGCAAAATCTTTTGCGACCGCAAAGCCGCGGTATACGACTTTTACGACTTGGCTCAAAAGAAACAGCCGTTTAGCGTCTTTCTAATTCAGGGCGACCGCAAGGCCTCGCCCGACAGCCTGGTCGAACGCCTGAGTAATTATTACCTCGGGGTCACTCAAGCAAACTTGCTGCGGCTGAGCTACTACGAATTATTAACCGACGGGTCGTATTCCAACTTTCGGCGGCGGCTACTCAATGAATTGTGCGAAAAACTTCAGCTTTCGGACCTGGACCAGCCTGCCGACCCCACCAGCATACTGACCGAGGTTAAGGATCGTGGCACGCTGGCTATGCTGTCGTCGTTCCGTGATTCCGCCCAATGGAGCGGGGGTTACCAATTCCTCAACGACATCCTGCTGGAGTTTGCGGCGGCCAGCGCCGCCGTGGGCAGCATTCGGGTGTACTGGTTTTTGGTGATAGATGAGCCCGACGCCCTGCAACAGATGCTTTCGGTGAACATCACGGCTGCGCCGCCGCTCACGCCGGTGGCAACCAGAGACGTCGAAAAATGGATACGTGAATACGTCGTGGGCGACGACGACCTAGTTTTTTCCCTGCAAGAGTTGTGCTTTCCGGGCACGCTGAGCTCGGGCCAGTTGACCATGCAGGAGGCCCAGAAGCAAATCCGGGCCTTTATCCACCGGTTCAACATGCGGCGAAAAGTAAACGACCTGGAGCTCCTCAACATCCTGCGCTAAGTTTTCTTAAAATCACAACCTAATCTCTTCATCTATTCTGCTTATGCCCCTCAAGATCTACCGCATACCGATTGATTCTTCGCCGGCCAATTACCTCATGGACCCGCGCCTGCGCCGGGCCGTGGAGCTGGCCATTGCCCTGGACAAACCCTTGCTGGTTAGCGGCGAGCCCGGCACCGGCAAAACCCAGTTGGCCCGCCACGTAGCCCACCTGCTGGCCGAGCAAACCCAGGATGACGACGCGCCGTTTTTGCCGCGACCCATTGAGTTCAACACCAAGTCGACGTCGGCCGCGGCCGACCTGTTTTACACCTACGACGCGGTGAGCCATTTCCGCGCCAAGGAGCACGCCGACGCCAATGCCTTCATCGATTTCACTGCTCTGGGACGCGCCCGGGTGCTGGCGCACGGTCGAGCCGGCCTGGGCTTGCAGGCTCAGGAACGCATTCAGCCGCTGCTGGCGCGCTGCCCGGAGCTGGGCGATGCGCCCCGCAGCAGCGTGGTGTTGATTGACGAAATCGACAAGGCCCCGCGCGAGTTTCCCAACGATTTGCTGAACGAGTTGGAATCCGGCGAGTTCCGCATCCGGGAGCTGGATTTTACCCTGCAAAAAGCTCGCAACAACGCCCGCGTGGTCGTTATTCTCACCTCCAACTTCGAAAAGAGCCTGCCCAACGCGTTTCTGCGCCGCTGCGTGTTCTACCACATTCCATTTCCCGACGACGAGCAGCTGCTCGAAATCATCAACCTGCGCCTGGGGCTGAGCCATACGCCGGCCGTGCGGGAGGCGTTGCGGCGCTTCAAGGCCTTTCGGGACCAAGCCAAGCAGTCCACGAACCGGCTGCCTTCCACGGCCGAGTTTCTGGATTGGCTGCGGGTGATGGAAGCGGACGGGCTGCTGAAAGACGCCGCTTTCCCGCCGGCGGCGGGCACCACGGACCGGCCCCAATACGAGTCGTCGCTGGCCGTGCTGCACAAAAGCGGGGAGAAACCGGACAAAATCAACCCGCTCCTCGTGTGACCCCCCTAGCTTCCATTCCGGAACCGGCCGCGGTAGTATGGCCCCTGGCTGCCCTCCTCGACACGCTGCGCCGCGAGGGCTTCCAGCTGCGCCCCGACGACTACTTCGAGATTGACCTCGTGCTGAAGGCGTTCAAGCCCACGACGCTGGCCGAGCTGAAGGCGCTCATTGCGCCCTTAATTGTGGTGTCGGACGACGAGCAGGAGAAGTTCGACAGCATTTTCGACGGCGTGCACCGCCGGCACGAGCTAACTCCCGTCGTCCGGGAAACCGCGGTTGAGCCGGAGAAAAAAGGCCCGCAAATCCCTTGGAAAGGCCGCCTGGCACACTGGAAACAGCGGCAGAGCGAGCGGAAGGGCCTGCTGCTGCTTCTGCTTGGGCTGCTAACTGGGGCGGCCTACGCGGCTTGGTTCTGGCCGGGGCCGACCTTTAACCCATCTTTCCGACTGGTAACCAAGACCAGCGGGCCGATTGCGGTGGGCGACACCCTGGAGTTCGCCGTCGACTCGACGCTGCAAAGGGCCCAGGGGCCGCGAGCCCGGTGGCGCTGGCAGACGCCAAGCGGCCAGCCTAACCCGGCGCCTGGCCAGCCAACGCTGCGCCTAACGGCCCAAAAAGCGGGCCCATTGGTGGTGGCGTTGAAAAGCCAGCGCCAGCGCGGCCTGCTCTTTCCAGCCTGGCAGGACAGCGTACGGAGGGTGGAAATCGCCGTTTGCGGGCCGCTGCCCGAGGTGAAGGTCACGAGCCACGCCGAGGCAGACACGAGCAGGCGGTATGATTTCACTGCGCAGGTGAGCGCCGAGGCGCAGTACAGTGAGTGGCGGCTTAACGACAGCGTCGTGGCCACCAATCAGGCCTCTTTTTGGTGCGTTTTTCCGGCTCGGACCGCCGATGTCTCCTACACCGTACGCTTCCTGGCGTACCCGGATTCGATGCAGCGCCAGTGTTTCGGCGAAGCCCAGCAAACCATTCAGGTAGCGGCGTCTGGCAAGGCCGCGTTGCAGTTTGACGTGAGCTCGGCGGGCAACGAAATCGCGTTCAAACGGCAGATTTTGCCAATTTATGTTTGGGCCATGGCGCTGCTGGGCGCCTGCATAGCCGGCCTGTTTGTGGTATACGTGTGGCTGGAGGCGCGCCGGCAGCCCCAAATAGCGCTGCCGAAAGGCGCGGCTCCCGCCCCCACGCCAAACCCGCTGGCTCAGTTCACGAGCGACGCGCCGCCCTTCGAAATTCCGCTGGAAAACCGCGACGTGGACCTCATCACGCGCGACCAGATGTTTCATCGCACGGTGCGGCTGCTGCGCCAGCCCGCGGAGGCCGAAAACCGACGGCTGCACATCGGCCGTACCATGCGGGCCACCATGCAAGGCGGCGGGTTTCCAACCTTGGTTTACGAGCCACACCGCACCGAAACCGAGTACCTGTTCCTCATTGACCGAACCCAGACGCGCAGCCAGCAGGCGGCCCTGTTTGAGTATTTGTTCCGGGCCTTCAGCCAGGAGAGCGTGTGCGTGGAGCGATTCTTTTTCAAAAAAACCTTCGACCGCTTCACCAACGAAGCGTACCCCAAAGGCCTGAACCTGCGCCAACTGGCCGAGCGCTACCACACCAATGTGCTCATCGTGTGGGGCAGCGGGCACTCGTTGCTCGACCCGGCCTATCCAGTGGTGGAGCCGTTCGTGCGGGAAGCCATGGCCGATTGGAGAACCCGGGCCCTGCTAACGCCCGTGCCCGCCGCCGACTGGGGCTCGAAGGAGCGGGCTCTGCAGGCTGATTTCGTGGTGCTGCCCGCCGACGTGGTCGGGCAGTTGCAATTGCTGCAGTCGCTCACCGAAACCACTCCGCAACCGGATGGGAGGGGCGCGCCGCAAGAGGGGCAGTACTCGGCTGAGGACATTGATTTTCAGGAAGCAGATGAGATGCGCGATTACCTGGGCGAGGAGTTATTCCAATGGCTGGCGGCCACCGCTGTGTTCCCGCGGGTGCGCTGGGAAGTGGTGGTGGAAATGGGGCGGGCGCTGCTGCCGGCCAGCGCGGTCAATTTTACCAACCTGCTTAAGCTGGTTCGCATTCCGTGGATGCACGAGGGCGCGTTTCCGGACCACACGCGCTTGGCGCTGCTGAAGCACCTGCTGCCCGCCAACGAGGTGCTGGCGCGGCGCACGCTGCTGCGCATGCTTGCCTATGCGGAGCACTACTTCCCCGGCGAACATTTTTACGACGGCGAGAAATACAGCCTGCAAACCGTCAGCCAGTTCCTGCTGCACGCGCACCAGCCCAACGCCCACCCGGAGTTTGGCGCGGCAGCGCAAGCGTTTGCGGCCCTGTACGAACACAGCCTGTACGCCGATGGCGCCGGGCTGCGCTACCTCGAAAACCCGCACGGCTCCTGGCGCACGTTGCTGCCTGCTCCGCAGGAGTCGGTATCGAGCGCCTCAAAATCATCTCGCAGCAGCGCACCACGGGGGGGCGGGCTCAAAAACTACCTTGAAACCATCTCGGTTACCGAACCAGAAGGGCCAGAAGAGCCACCGGAGCCGGCCAAACGACCGGCGCTGCCCCTGGCGATAGGGGCATTGGGCCTGCTTCTATCCGTGTGCCTCTACTTGGGGCTGCGGCCGGATAACCAAGTGGTGAAAGAGCTGAAAATTCCGGTTGAAGTCATCATTGACTCTTCTTGTGCGGCTGTTCTGAGCAATGAGGACAACCGTCCGGGAGCGCCTTCCCCCAGCCGTTGGAGCGTGTTCATTGGCGAGAAAAAGCTGGTTTTCGATGGCTTGAAGGCCACCGCCCTCGTGCCGGTTACGCCTACCGGCCCAGCAAACAGGCCCAGCCGCGCCACCCTCACGGTGCAAGATGTCTTCGGACGGGAGCAACGGGAGCTCACCTTTGAGCGAGACCGCGTGGTAGTTAGAATTAAATGCGGCGCGGTGCCCTCCCCGGAAACATCTCCAGAACCGGTGCTTGATTCTGCGCCAACCTCTTCAGCTTCTTTCAAGCCCGGCGCATCAACAGTAATAAAGCCCAGGCTCATGAGCACGGGGCCGTCCTCTGTCAGGTCTAAGACCCAAAAGGTGCTAGTCTACATTCAGTATGCCGACGGCTCGGAGGCGGCCGCCCGGACGGTACAAGAACAGTTGAATGCGGGCGGCGGGTACAATGCGCCGGGAATTGAGCTCATTCAGCGCTTTCAGGGTGCCACGCAAGTCAAGTTCTTCTCAACCTTGGATAGAGGAAAGGCCGCCGCCATTGCCGCGCGCATCAAACAGTTGCTCAATCTGCGCGAAGTGGGCGTGGTGAGGCTGAAAAACCCCAGAATATCACCCATTGAAGTTTGGATTAACAAGAAGGACACTCCCATTCCTCCGGTTGTGCCGACGGACACCAGTAAGGCGAGGCGCAGCGTTGCTCCAGGTTCAGCCACTACCCAAGCGGCAGTCCCAACTGCGCCAATTGCAACAAATGCTGCCGCTGCGACCAACAAGAAGATCGGTAAAAGGATTCTGTGGGTCAACTACAACCCTGACGGTAATGCGGCGAATGTTAGGCGCTTATTAGTATTGGGAGCAGAGGTAGTAGTGCAGGCCAAAACCAACATGCAAGCAATGAATCATTTGCGTGAACATTTCGATTTAATCATTTCTGATTTCAACAGAATTGATGAAGGTGCAAACGCGGGTATAGAGCTCTTGCGTGAGGTTCGGCGTTTGCCCAACAACATCCCGTTCATTATTTATTCATCAGACGCTACAAACCCACGCAATCAAAAAGAGGCTTTAACATCTGGAGCGACATTCGTGACTAACAGCATTCCTGAATTGGAAGCAGCCGTCGTCAAAACGTTGGGCTTAAGCACGCCGCAACAAGGCCAAATGCCGAGTCCTAAGAAGTAACTAAAGTTACAGGTTGCCTTTTAACTATTGCCATCGGAAATACTCAGTTCTTTTGGGAATGTATGACAGCATTACGGCGGGCCGTTCCCCACTTTACCCGTCTTGAGCCCGCCCTGCTTCCCAGGTTCAAGTACGATATTTTCGTTAGCTAACCCAAGTTGCGGACTACAGGCCGACTTGGCTTAAGGTGTGGGCAAAAATGAAGAGGGCAATTTTCAGCGCAAACCCAGCTGCCGTAACGGCGTGAATTTGCTTGGAAAAACGGGCCGTAAGTTGACTAAAGCACGTTTCGATTCCTTTGCGAAAATACTGTAGCAGAAAGGCTTGCGCCGGATGATGCGGCCGTTTGCTATTTTTGCGGCGGGCCGTTTGCTGTCGGCTGCCGCTGGCTTCGTTGAAGATATCCTCTGCCACGTAGTCCGTGTAGCCGGCATCGGTATAGAGCACGCTGCCTACGGGCAGGTCCAGGGGGAGTCCGCGCTGGCCCGTTTGCTCCGACTCGGCGCCGGCGTGGAGGTAAAACTCGACGGGGATGCCGTCGCTGGTGGCCACCACTTGCACCTTGAGCCCATAAAACCAGCTGCGTTTACTGGCGCAGCGGCCGTGATAGGCCTTGCCCGTCAAGAGCTTACAGCGCGGAATGCGCGGCCCAAATGCTTGAAGCACATTTTATGGCACACGGCCACGGGGAAGGAATCGAGCACCTACCGCACCTCGTCGTGCACCTGCTTGAGCACGTCGCCCACGGTGGCAAACAGGGGGTAGAGGGTATCCGTGAGGGCATGCAGGCGGCGCGTGAACCCGCTCTTATCCAGCCGGTTCTGCCCCCAATGTTGTTCCATGTAGTGTTTGGCGAGCACCAGGTTGCCGCCAAAAAAGCGGGCCGCTACCAGGGCCGTGGTCAGCACCTGCGCATCGGTCAAGCGCCGGCTTGTCGCCGGGGGTAGCGTGCCGGCAGGACGGGTAAAGCGGATTAAATCATCGAGGACGCAGTACATTGCAACGGTCTGTTCGCGCATGGTCAGCAGGGAGTTGGGAGGTCAGAGACCCAAACCTAGCCTGTTCACGTCGAACAGACTTTTTTTATCCTCCCAATACTCCGCAACTTGGGTTAGCTACTTAATGGAAATTTATAATGACTGATAATGTTCACTTATCGTTCTCTATGCACTAGCTTTGCGAAGTACTCATTTTCGGCCGTTTTACTCCTTATTTATATGGACTCCGCCAGACACGCGCTCCTAGTTCCCGAACCGCCCGCCGCCCAAGTGCCGGCGCACCTGGTGGCCTCGTCCAACCGCTACGTCGAAACCGGTCTGCGCGGCGCGGCCAATACGGTGCGTGCCTACGCCGGCGACTGGCAGCGCTTCACCGCTTGGTGCGCCCTGCACGCGATGGCCACTTTGCCCGCGCCGGTCGAAGCGCTGGCCGGCTTTCTAACCGAGTTGGCCGACGCCGGCAAAAAGGTGGCCACCATCCAGCGCCACGCGTCGGCCATCGCCAAGGCCCACGAGCTGGCCGGCCACGACTCGCCCACGGCCGACAAAAAAATCAAGGTGCTGCTCCGAGGCATTGCCCGGGAAAAGAAAACCCGCATTAAGCAGGCCGCCGCGTTTACCTTGTCCAGTTTCAAGCGCACCGTTAAAAGCATCGACGTGAGTACGCCCACCGGCCTGCGGAACCGGGCGCTGCTCTTGCTGGGCTTCGCCGGGGCCTTTCGTCGCTCCGAACTCGAAGCCCTCAACCTGGAGGATTTGGCCTTCGACGAGGAAGGCCTGGTGGTATCGCTCGACAAGAGCAAAACCAACCAGTTGGGGCAGGCCGAGGAGAAAGCCATCTTTTACTCGCCGGAGTTGGCCGTGTGCCCCATCCGCTCCTTGCACGCTTGGCTGCGGGTGCTCGGCCGGACCGAAGGCCCGGTGTTTGTGTCGCTGCGCAAAAATCAGCACCTCACCACGCGGCGCATGACGACCAAGTACATCAACCTGATAACCCAGCAGTATTTAGGCAGCAACTACACGGCCCACTCGCTGCGGGCCTCGTTTGTGACCGTGTCCAAGCTCAACGGAGCTGACGACTCCAAGGTGATGAACCAAACCAAGCACAAGACCAGCGCGATGATTCGCCGCTACACCCGCCTCGATAATGTCCGTCAGCACAACTCTGCCAAGGAACTAGGTCTGTGATATTTTGTAAACGCTCGTTTATAAGCGCCGTAGACGCATGAGGGGGCATACCTGAGTGGCTCATTTTTGCGCCAGAGTGGCCGCAATCATAAGCAGGTAATGGGGCGGTAGCAGCGGCGCACTTTTCAGTTCGAATGTGCCACCAATCTGACGGCAGTTTTTATTTAGTATATTTCCTCCTAATGTAGGCGTAGACTTTTTATAGTAGTCTTTGCTCCGATTTCTGAATCATTGTCCTATCTCATGAAAACTATTTCCATTTACATCCAGCAATTGGAGGTAGAGAATATTAAGACGTTTGAGAGTTGCACCACGCTACAGCTTACCAGACCTGAAGGAGATATACCACAATGGACACTATTGCTCGGTGACAATGGTATAGGCAAGTCTACTTTGTTGCAGCTCATTGCTTGGATGAAACCCGTCCTCCCCTACGATGCAGATGATGTGCCAGAAGACTTTGTTCCGGCTCCTATGATAAACGATGAAGAGAACGAAGTACTGGAGCGATTGGTGCATAAAACAACCAAACGGCACCAAGTTGCTACAGTTAAAGCCGTATTCGTAGCCAATCAGAATTTGGGTAAAACATTGCGAACTCCGCTGACGACTTGCGAGACCAAAATGACCATCGAACTCAACAGTGTCGGTAAATTGAAAGAAGTATTGCCCGAGTTCACTTCGGAAAAAGAGAGCATATTCTACCGCGATGAAGTAGCGCTGTACGCATATAGCGCATCTCGTCAACTTGGGCGGCTCAATTTGAATAATCAGAAATTACTTGATACCATACCCGGGTTCATTCAAGAAAAAACGGAGTTGTATGATGCAGAAGAGATTTTGCATACTTTGAACTACGCAGCTCTAGGTGCAAAGTCCGATGAAGAAAGGGAAAAGTACGGCCGGTTTACGGAGCGGGTAAAATCCATGTTGGCCTCGCTATTGCCCGATTGTGAGCTAATAGAAGACATTGAAATCACACCTCCTAATCCTTTAGGTCGTGATACAGAAGGCGGTATTGCCATTAGTACTAAGCATGGTAAGAAAATAGCGTTTAGTGACTTTAGCCTCGGTTATAAAACGGTTACTTCGTGGACCATTGATTTAGCTTGGCGTCTCTTCAGTAAGCATCACCAGCGTTCGGAGAATCCATTGCAAGAACCTGCCATTGTCTTAATTGATGAAATTGACCTGCACTTGCATCCTTTATGGCAGCGGGAAATTATGACTAATCTATCTCAGCATTTCCCCAATGTTCAGTTTATTGCTTCTGCCCATAGCCCGCTGATGGTGCAAGCTGCGGTTAATTCTAATTATGCGGTGCTCAAATTCAACGACGACGGCGTAAAGATTGAAAATGAACCGGAGGGAATAGACGGCTGGCGCATTGACCAGATTCTGACCAGTGAATTATTCGGGTTAGTCTCTGCCCGGGGGGTAGAATACGAGGAGTTGCAGGCTCGGCGCAAAGTGTTACTCCAGCAGGCAGAGCTTACCGCAGAAGAACAGCAGGAATTAGATAAAATCACCCGTCGACTGACCAACTTGCCAACTGGGGAAACAACAAAAGAAATACAAGACCGTCAGCTGATTGCCGATGTGGTGCAGAAAATGAAAGACAATAAGGTTAAGCTTAAATTATGATACGTGTTCGTCGGCCAGCCACAGTGCCCGCTAAATTATTGACTGACGGGTCACAGGAAAACCAAACAAATATGACGGCATATAACTCATGCCCGCATGACTACGACAATGGCAGTAAAAAGATAAAAATAGAAGGTCGTATTTACAACCACTCCTCCGTTAAACCGGTGCTCAAGCAATCGCAACACGATAAATGTTGCTATTGCGAGAAAAAACAGCGTGATGCATTCGGAGCTGTCGAGCACTTCCGACCTAAGAGTGGCTATAAGCCCACCACCAAGAAGAAGCAGAAGTTGCACTGGCCCGGTTACTACTGGCTCGGATATGAGTGGACTAATTTCTATTTTTCCTGCAGCGCATGTAATAACCGAAAAGGTAGTTATTTCCCGCTGGTTGTTGAGAAAAACCGGGCAAAAAAGCATTCCGACGCTATTATTAAGGAAAGACCTTGGTTACTGGAGCCAGGAGGCAGAAAAAACCCAAGGAGCCACATTTCCTTTACTAATCAGCTTATACAGGGCACGACTCCTTATGGGTGGCAAACCATTGAAATATGTGGTCTGGACCGGGAAACGCTAGATGATGAACGGCAAGAGCGCATGGCCCTGATAGAGGCTAATATAATCATCTTTCAAAACCAGTATAGTAGTCTTGCAGAGACAAAGGCAGCTCGCCGCTTCCTCTTGGAATGCCAAAAGCCAAAAGCGCCTTTTTCGGCTATGGCACAAGATTTTTTACGCCCACTGCTGTCATGAGTAGATTACTTGCTAATAAGCCTCCTGCCTCCGTCAGGTCGGGCACATTTGGAAAGTGAGCCAATGCGCTTAACTCTTCACTAATTGCTTTTTTCCGGCTGGTAATAAAGTCCTGCTCTGGCTCTGATAACCCGTACATATGCAGTGCCTGGTAGAACTCGTGCACAGCAGCAAAAACAAACATCCCATGTAACACTCCGCGCACGGGCCTCTCTTCGTCACGCCAAGGTGAATAATATAGGCCCTGACTATCCGGCCGTACCATTTCGACCTCTTGCTCCAGTAGTGTCAGCTTGAGGTGCATGGCTTCGTGCAGCAGGGACTCGGCTACTCGCAATGATGAGATGAGTGTGGTGCCCTCGCCAACCGATACGAACACGGAAAATGGAATGGCCGGATGACTGTAGCTAACGTCAATTTCCGTGCCGGGCGAGTGGACTACCTGAATGGTATAGACTAGCGTGTGTATACAGGCACGTAGGGTAGGCACACTTGCCAGCAGTTGCCAGGCTGCGTGCAATTTTTCGCCAGCCTGATTGGCCAATAGCTCGTCGTAACTCAGGGGTTCCAAGCCGTGCTCTTCATAAAAACTGGCAAGCCGGTCCAGTTCCGGCACTTCTAGCAGGGGTAGCTCCACTTTTGTTGCCAGGCCTCTGGCTCCACTAGTGGTTGGATACAAGCAATTAGCAATGCTATAATTCTCCCTAGTGACACCGGTAACATCACGAAGGCGCTGCCAGCCAGCTTTGGCCAGTGTGACAGACAGGTCTGCGTCGCATACCGCAAAGGGAGATTCTAGATAGGCTGTAATCTTTTCTGCTAAGTGCTGCTTTTGCCGTTGCCTGAAGGTGTAGACGAGCGTATAGCGTGTAAAGTCTATTACAGTAGAGACCGCATGGTACGAGGCCGGCGATATCTCAAAGCCGAAGGCTGAGTTGCTAGCTGGCAGTACCAAATGTTCTACATCCTGGGCGCTAGCCGAATTAAACAGCATCAGGTAGCCACCATGGTCAGGTGTCCAGCCTTCGTTTATTTGAATGATGAGTCGGTGGCTTTCGGCGTCTTCGATAAAATCATTGTGCACGCCAATGCGGTGCCCATTAGTGAGCTTATGGATGGTCGCGCCCACTAGCTCCAATGGCTCAGTCTGAAACATGGCGGCCATGTCGGCTTCCAGTTTGCGGATAGTAGCCAGACTAATTAGCTCACGCAACTGCGGGGGGACGTCGAGGTGGAGCAAGCTGAATTCGTACTGCTCGTAGAAATCGGTTCGGGTGAACTCCCATGTCTGCGTTTCTTCCAGCCACGTTCTTATCTCCTGCTCAAACTTCGGGTTGAATATGGCCGGCGTGCAGAAATAAGGGAACGGCTGCTTACTAAGCGGGCAAGTCGTAAAATCGAGCAAGTGCGGTGACATAGCAACTAGACTATCTGGTTAGCACTGAGCAGTTGGTGCATTGCTCCAATTAGGTGCAACTGGTCGGCGCAGTATATCGACGGGTTGTCAAACCCGTTATCGGGGTGGTAACGGTGCAAAATCATGCCCCCGCCGCACACGTTCAGTGCCGGACAAGTTAAGCACTTGGGATGAGTGGGCTGCTGCAGGGCGCGGTAGCTGGCGTACTCCGGGGATGCCAAAAAATCCAGCAGGTTGGTCTCGCGCACGTTGACGGGCTTCATAAACTGGTCGGCCCCGTTGTAAGAGCTCTTCAGCGTGTCGTTCTTCATGAACGTGCCATCGGTGTCGATAATCAAAATGCTGAAATCGGTCACGCCCAGCCCCTCTTTAGAGGAAGCACCGCCTAGTAGCACCTTGAGCATGTCGTCGAGCACCCGAATCGGCAGCGGGTGCGGGTCGGCGGCGTAGGCCGTGAGCAGGCCCTCCATCCACTGGCCGTATTCCAACGATTGCGCGTGGGCCTTGCCCTCGGGCAGCTTCGAGTGGTTGCCGTCGCGGTACAGAAAGTCGACGCTGGGGGCACCTACCGATTTGAAGAACCGGTATACCTCCGCTGGGTCCGACGTGGGGTCGATGACCGCCAGCAGCCCAGCATTCAGGAATTCGGCTGCTGGGTGGGCCTTCATGCAGGCAATACCGGACATGACCTGGGCGAACGTGCCCCCGCCCGCGTGCGTCAAGCGGAACCGGTCATGCACCGCAGCGGGACCGTCCAGGCTCACCGCTACGCTTACGTGGTGCGCCGCGCAGCAGTCCAGCAGTTGCTCCGACAAGAGGATGCCATTGGTTTGCAAGCTGATGGGATACGTCACCGGCAGTACCGCGCGCAGCTGTCCCAGAAGCTCGTCCAGGCGGCGGGCGCCCAGCAACAGCGGCTCTCCGCCGTGCAGCACCACGCTAAATGGGGTAGGCTGGTGCTGAATTAGCGCGGCAAGCGCCACGCAGATGGCGGCGACCGTTTCGGGCAGCATGAGCTTGGATTGCCGCGCCCAGTTGTCGTCGCCCATGTTGTACACGTAGCAGTAGCTGCAGTTGATGTTGCAGCGGCTGGCCACCTTAATCAGTACCGTATCAAGTGCCGCGACGGGTACCGGGCTAGCGGCCACGGTTGTGGCGGTTGTGCGTCCGGTTGTAGGCGGTCACCGTAGAGTGCGATTCGTGCCGTACCTCTTGTATCAGGCGAGCCAATAGGGCGTTAGGAACTCGCTGGGCAGAAATAACCAGATTCCCTTCCGAAGCTTGGGCAAGCTGATGCAAGGAATTGTTTGGCAGCGAAATGGATTGGTTCATGGAGGGGCAGCAAACATTTTTGCCAGACAAAGTTACGTACAAAAATAGGAGCCGTCGAATCTTAATTATTTACGTTTGATTATCAGCGACTTGAATAACTAGCTCAAGCGCAGGATATCCATAGCCCTACGCTTGAGCCACATCGTGTATTATGCTGATTTTCAATTCAATAAATTGACTGAGAGTCGGAATCCCCGTTGCGTCCTATCTTGAAAAATAGAGGTATCCTCATCGGGGTGATGATTGTCCTCCTAATTGCAAAGCCGTAGACTCAAACCCGAGTTCGACCCGGCCGGCATTCCATTTCCCCGGTGCTGGCCGCTCGGGCTGTGCCGAAATAGTAGCAAGGCCCGCTTTGGGTCGTGCTGCTGACCTTCCACCATCTTGGACACTGGCCGGGTGGAAGCGCCCTTCTTTGCCCGGTAGACTTCCACCAGGCAGCCCTCCTGAATGGCGCGGTGGCACACCCCGCGCATGTAGAACGCATTGAACTCGCCTTCGGCAAAGGTACGGGCGGCAGTGGAGGGTACCCGGCGGGTGCCCGTGCCATACGGCTCGCGCTCGGCAAAGCACTGCTGCAGCGCAGTTGTTAGGCTATCTTCGTTCCCCGTACGAACCGCCTCGCGCAACAAGTCCGGGTAGCGCTCCCGGCCTTTTGGTGTGAAGCGTTGGCTCAGGTGCAACTGGCTGGTTTTAATGGCCTGCTCCACCTCGATGAGCATGTAACGGCGCGTTGTTTCGTCTAAATTGTCAAAGCGGAACATCCTTTGTATTCTAGGGCGTGAGGACAATAAAGAATCAAATGTATGGTTGTTTGATACCAGTACTTATTTATGCGTCGTCACGAAATTTCAGATGCCACCTGGGCGCTG
>JAYSZD010000702.1:0-8749 GCA_043738185.1 Hymenobacter sp.
TGGGCATTACCCGGCGCAAATCAGCCTCCGTGGCATTGGGGAAATCATCGATGCCGGAATGCGTCAGAAAGGCTTTAAAGCCCAGCACCCCGGCAGCAATCAGCGGCTCCATCTCCGCGGCGTTGCCGGGCACCACCCCGCCCCAGAAACCTACGTTGCAGTGCAGCTGGCCCGCCGTGGCGGCGCGCTTTATCTCCAGATTGGCCACCGAAGTCGTGACGGGCGCTGAGTTGAGCGGCATATCCACCAACGTGGTGAGGCCGCCAGCCAGCGCGGCGCGGGTGGCCGTGTCGAAGCCCTCCCACTCGGTGCGGCCGGGCTCGTTGATATGCACGTGCGGGTCGATGACGCCGGGCAGAATGGCGCGGGCGCCCACGTCCGTGACGTCCGCCGCTACTTTGGCATCGTAGGGCAACAGGGCAGCAATGCGGCCGTCTTCAAGAAGGAGGGTGGCGGCGCGCTCGCCCTCGGGCGTGACGACGCGTTGGCTGCGCAGGGCAATAGTTGGCATGAAGGGGAAATTTAACGCTAAATTGGATGCTTCTCCCCGGTTCAATTAATTTGGACGAACAGCAGAACATTAACCACTGAAAAACAGAACGTCATGCTGAGCTTGCCGAAGCATGACGTTCCGAATCTGAATCCCCCTGCGCATTCCCTCCGCCCCGGCCGCTTCATCTATGATTCAATACGTTACCCTGCTTGCCCTGCTGCTGGCGTTTCTGCTGCTGCTGGGTGTCATTTTTGCGTTGCAGCGCGTGGGCCGAACCCGGCCCGATGGCGGCGTGATGGGCACCAAAGGCTTTACCCTGGCAGGGTATTCCTACGGCCTCATCCTGCTGGCGGTGGTAGCGGGCGTGGGCGTTTGCTACGTGCTGGTGCGCGGCTCGCCCTGGGCCGGCCACATCATGGAGTGGCTGAATATTGTGGTTCGCCTCATGCACGTCACCTTCGGCATCGCCTGGATTGGTGCCTCCTTCTACTTCGTATTTCTGGAAAACGCCCTGAACCGCACCGAGAATGTGCGCGACGAGCTGGCCGGCAACCTCTGGGCTGTGCACGGCGGTGGTTTTTACTATCTGGAGAAGTACAAATCAGCCCCGCCGCAAATACCCAAAAGCCTGCACTGGTTTAAATACGAGGCCTACTTTACCTGGCTCTCGGGTTTCAGCCTGCTGTTCGTGGTGTATTATTTCAACGCCAGCTCCATGCTCATTGACCCGCGCGTGCTGGACATTTCGCCGCTGGCGGGCGTGGGCATCGGGGTGGGTTCGTTTGTGGCGGCCTGGCTGGTGTACGACGGGCTGAGTCGTACGGCGCTGGTGCGCAGCAAGTGGTTTATGGTCGTTGGCTTCGCCATCGCCACGGCGTTTGCCTATTTCTACGCCCAGGTATTCAGCGCGCGGGCAGCCTACATCCATTTCGGGGCCATGCTGGGCACGCTCATGGTGGGCAACGTTTTCTTCACCATCATCCCGGCGCAAAAGGCCATGGTGAAGGCAGCTACCGAAGGCACGCCGCTCGACCCGCAGCTGGGCAAAAACGCCCTGGCCCGCTCGCTGCACAACAACTACTTCACGCTGCCCGTGCTCTTTGTGATGGTGAGCAACCACTTCCCCAGCACCTTCGGGCACGCCTATCAGTGGGCCATTCTGGCAGCCATTACCCTGGGCACCGCCGGCGTGAAGCACTGGCTGAACCTGCGCGAAAAGCACCAGTCCAACGCCTGGGTGCTGCCGGCCTCGGTGGCCCTGCTGCTGGGCGTGGTGTTTGTGACGGCCCCGCAAAGCCAGTCCGGCAGCACCGCCCCAGCCGCCTGCACCGAAGAAGTAACCATGAGCCGGGTGAACCAGATTGTGCAAACCCGTTGCGTGCAGTGCCACTCCTCCCAGCCCACCGACGACGTATTTAAATCCCCGCCCAACGGTGTGGTGTACGACACACCCGAAGACATCATCCGCCTGAAAGACAAAATCATGCAGCGCGTGGTGGTCACCCAAACAATGCCCCAGAACAACAAAACCCACATGACGGACGAAGAGCGTGACATCCTCAGATGCTGGATTGAACAGGGCGCACTAAATAAATAAACAGAACAAAAACTCCCCTCCTTACCAAGGAGGGGATGTTTCAGCCTGTGGCTGAAACGGGGGTGGTTGGGGCGTTGAACGGCGCCAGACCACCTCCAGCGCGAGCCATCCGCGCCTCGTTCAACGCCCCAACCACCCCAGCCGACGCTGCGCGCCGGCGTCCCCTCCTTGATAAGGAGGGGAGTTTCACGCTCATCCTTTACTCCCTATCAAGCGAAGTGTATATGCCTGCCTCTCCCCGCGATTTACCGGTTTGGGCCCTGGCCGTGGCCAGCCTGCGGGCGGGCACGCCCGTGGCGCTGCTGTGCGTGGTGTACAGCAGCGGCAGCAGTCCCGGTCGGCAGGGGTTCAAAATGGCCGTTACGGCTACGGCGCTGGCGGGCTCCATTGGTGGGGGCATCATGGAGCACAAATTTGTGGAGCTGGCCCGGCAGCGCCTGCTGGCCGGCGACTTCCAGCCCGTGCTGCGCCCACAGATTCATCGGCGTGAAGCACCGGCCGACCGCTCCGGCATGATGTGCTCAGGCGAGCAGGAAGTGCTGCTGTGGCCCCTGACCGCCGCCGACTTGCCCGTGGCCGAAGGCATCGTGGCCGCGCTGACGCCGGGAAATAACCGCCAGCTGCTGCTCAGCGCCGACGGCGGCCTGCAGCTGCAAAGCCCTGCCGAACCCGCCGCTGCTTTCTACCACTACCAGCCGGGCACCGCGTGGTGCTACCGCGAGCAGCTGGGCTTTCGCGACCACGTCACCATCGTAGGCGCCGGGCACGTGAGCCTGGCACTTTCCAACACCCTAGCGCTGCTCGATTTTGAGCTCACCGTGCTCGACGACCGCCCCGGCCTGCCCACGCTGGCAGCCAACCAGGCCGCCCACCACCGACGCGTGCTCAGCTACGAGCAGGCGGCGCAGGAAATCCCACCCGGCCTACACCAGTACGTGGTGGTGATGACCGTGGGCTACCGCACCGATGCCGAAGTGCTGCGCCAGCTGCTGGGCCGCCCCTACCGCTACCTCGGCGTGATGGGCAGCGCCGCCAAAGTAGTCGAGCTGCGCCAGGGGCTGCTGGCCCAGGGCTTTTCGGCCGCCGCCGTGGCGCGGCTGCGCGGCCCCATCGGCCTGCCCATAGCCAGCCAGACCCCCGAAGAAATTGCCATCAGCATCGCGGCGGAGTTGATTCAGGAGCGCCATCGACTGGAGCCTTAGCTCGGGAATGGCTACCGGCCCTGGTCTTCGGGTTCGGTGCGGGGCAGCTGGCCGTTGGCAAGTTCCTGGGTGAATACCCGGTAGCGGTCCAGAATAGAGCGCACGGAACGGCGTAGCACCACTTCCCCCATGGGACCTTCGGGCACGCTCACTCCGGAAGCGTAGCCATTCCACACGGCGCGGTTGGTTTTCACATCGATAAGGGTGAGTAGCAGCGTGCCTTCGGCCAGCAGCAGGCGCACCGGCTGGTAGCCTTGCCGATTACTGTTGGGCGTGTCTTCGTCCTCCTCAATGTTGCGTTTTATCCACTGGCTAAGGTCTTCCTGAATGAAGCCGTGAAACCGCATATCGCCCTCGTACACCCGGAAGTTCACGAGCATATCGGGGCGGCGGCGGGCCAGGCGGTAGCCCTGCACGTGCAGGCGCTGCTGAATGGCCTCGCGGACGGAAGTACCCAGGCGGCTGGTGTCAGAAGAAAGGCCAGTGCCGCTCACGAAGCTAAAGGTGCGGTAGGATTTGAAGTTGCCCCGATAGCTATAATCGGAATCAACCCGTGCCTCGCGGGTACTCACGCAAGCAGCCAAGCTTACCCCAATGCCCACAATGAATAGAAATCTGATGATGCGGCCCATGCTTGTATAAATTTGACAAATGAGGAAAGAAAAATGAGGAAGAAAATGAGTTACGAAATAGGTGCGGTGACGGACTGATTATCAGCCAACAATGCAAAAAATCGGACGAAGCAATTGGCATGCACTACGACAGCGAGCTGCCATCCTAGTGCGGGTTAGCTTCGGGCATCTGAAAGTCTGACGCAGCACAAAGCCTCACCCGAAAACGGCCGGTATCGCAGAAAACCCCATAAATAGCCAGCAAGCCAGCGCTGCGGAAGCGGCCCCGCTGACCGCCGTTGCCGGAGCGCAATTTGGTGCGGGGGCCGCAGCGGGCCAGCTTGCTCCCCAAATCCGGGCAAACACGTTGGCTTAATAATACGCGTAGCAACAAGGCCATGGAGCACCAGGTGGGAATGAGTACTTCAAGTTACACAAAGCTCCCTGATAATCAAATCCTACCACTAGCGGGCAGCTTGCAGCGCAAACAGCTCCGCGTAGCGCCCGCCATTCGCCAGCAGCTCTTCGTGGCTGCCGATTTCTACAAACTGGCCGTTTTCGATGACCGGAATGCGGTCAGCCAGGCGCACGGTGCTGAAGCGGTGGCTGATGCGCACGGCGGTTTTGCCTACTCAGAATTAAGGGTTGGGAGCTGCGCATGTAGGCACCGTCGGGAGGGTTTCTTACCCGCTCCGCTGTTATATTTGGCTGATATGGGACAGCCCGAAGCACAGCCGCGCCGCTATACGGCCGATGAATATTTTATTCTGGAAGCCGAAAGCGACTTGCGGCACGAGTTTTTTGAAGGCGAAGTATTTGCCATGGCTGGCGAGAGCATTGCCCACAATACCATTTCGCTGAACATAGCAATGAGGTGCCGCCAAGCATTGCGCGGCAAGCGTTGCCGCGTGCAAATAGAAGGCATCCAGCTAGCCGTTGAGGCGAGCCGGCACTATACCTACCCCGACATTGTGGTGAGCTGCGACCCGCAGGACCAACAGGAGAGCCGGCGGCTGCACCACCCGGTGCTCATTGTGGAGGTGCTTTCGCCCTCCACCGAAGCCTACGACCGGGGCCTGAAATTCAACCAGTATAAAAAGCTGCCTTCGTTGCGGCACTACCTGCTGGTATCGCAGAAAACCTGGCTGGTGGAGTGGTACCAGCTGAGCGAGCACGGCGTGTGGGGCCACACCGCGCTGGCCGAAGCGGAAGATGCCGTCGTTATCCCGGAGTTGAACCTGACGATGACGCTGGTCCAGATTTATGAAGAGGCCGGCGTGGCACCGATGACAGCGGGGTTTGAGGTGGAAGAGGAATAAACCTACCGGTGGCACTCCTTAATGAAGCTTTTCCAACGTGATGATTGGCATCTCAGCTTGTACTGTCCATAAGCTTGCCACATACGCATAATTGTCAGCAAAGCTCTCAAGGTCAATTTTATCGGCTTTATCTGCAATGTGCTGTTTTACCTCCTCCTTCCAGAATTTGAAACACTGATTTTTACCAATCCATTTCAGCTTGTGTCCGACATCGGCGATTACAAATTGTACAGTTGACTTTCGGAGTAGCTGCACGATTTCTTTACTCGTCAGATAGGATATCCGCTCTGCAAATAGCTCGCCTTCAGCTGTCCAGATAGTTTCCAGAGGAATATTTGCAACCACTTTGTCAGCAATGTTCATCGTGGGGTTAATCTTGTTTCCTATCAATGTTATTGCCGAAAGATAATCACTGATGTTACGCACAGAGTTGGCCGAGTTGGTGGTACATGGCTTTCAGGCCCACGGTGTAAAGCTGGGCTTTGAGGCGGAAATGCCCAATGCCGCATTTGAGCTTGAGCACTTCGAGTTTGGTGTAGGCCAGCACGGCGGCGAAGAAATGGGTGGCCTGCGTGGCCAGGGTTTTGGTGGGCGCCTTGCCCATGGAGGCGTTCTGTTTGAGCGACTTGTGGTATTCTTCCACTTTCCACCGTCTCTGGTAAATCATGGTCAGTTGGGCCTGGTCCAGGTCGTTGTCGCTGCTGACCAAATACAATATACCTTGGCTACCGTCCTGGTTTGTAAAGACTTGTCTGCTCACGAGCACCGCCTCTTGGACGGACCGCAAATAGACGCGCAACGGCTGCGTATCGGGAAAGACCAGCGACTGCACGGCCTGGAACTGGCCGGCGGCCCGCGCGGCCGCGCTCAAGGCCACGGTGCGGCTGCTTTCGAGGGCAAAAACAAAGTGGTGGCCCAGCGCCCGCACCAGGGTCATGTTCTCGGCCGAGGCGTACCAGCTGTCGGCCAGCAAGTAGCGGTAGGCCACCTGTTGCTGGGGCCACCCCGGTAGGGCCACGCGCAGCATTTGCTGCAGGTACTCATTCTTGGTGAACGGGCTCTGGTAGCTGGTTTTCTGCGTCTTGGGCTGGTAAACGGGCACGGTTTTGCGCACCAGCTCAACGGCAATGGGCAGGGCCAGTTCGCCGGCCTGATAGAGCAGGCTGACAAAGTTGAGGCCCTTGACGTAGCGCTGTTGGCTGTGGTCCCAGTGCGTGCAAATCAGCTCGTTGGCATCGGTGTGCGCCTTTTCCAGCACCGAATCGTCCACGATGAGCACCGCGAACTCGCCGGCCGGTCGCCGGGCCTCGGCCTGGCGAATCAGGGGCTTGGCCTGCCGCCAGATGTCGGCCGGGCCATAGGTCGTCTGGCTCAGCCAGCGCGTGACGTGGTCGTGGCTCAACGCCCCGTCCAGCAGCCGCGACAAGCCCGTGGCCGTCGTCGGGCCCGTCGAACTTAGCAAATAACCTGTGTACAGGTCCAGCGTGCAACTCATCATAAGCAGTGTTAACGGGCCAACCAACTCAACGACTGCGTAACATCAGATAATCAATCTCCTACGCTCTCTTTCCCCTAACGGTACCCGGCCGCCTGCAACGCGAACAGCTCCGCGTAGCGCCCGCCATTCGCCAGCAGCTCTTCGTGGCTGCCGATTTCCACGAACTGGCCGTTTTCGATGACCAGGATGCGGTCGGCCATGCGCACGGTGCTGAAGCGGTGGCTGATGAGCACGGCGGTTTTGCCCTGGGTAAGCTCCTTGAAACGCTCGAATACTTCAAACTCGGCGCGGGCGTCGAGGGCGGCCGTGGGCTCGTCGAGGATGAGCAGTTGGGCATCGCGCATGTAGGCCCGGCCGAGGGCGATTTTCTGCCACTCGCCGCCGCTCAGGTCCACGCCGCCGTTGAAGCGCCGACCAATCATCTGGTCGTAGCCGCCGGGCAGCTTGGCGATGACGGTATCGGCCAGGCTTTGCTGGGCAGCGGTTTCAATACGGGGCTGGTTGTCGCGCTCCTCGATGCGGCCCACGGCCAGGTTCTGGCCGGCGGGGAGCTGAAAGCGCACGAAGTCCTGGAAGATAACGCCGATTTCCTGGCGCAGCTCGGCGGGGTCGTACGCGCGCAGGTCGTGGCCGTCGAGCAGGATACGGCCTTCAGTAGGGTCGTACAATCGGGCCAGGAGCTTGACGAGGGTGGTTTTGCCCGCGCCGTTTTCGCCCACCAGGGCCAGCTTTTCGCCGGCCTCCAGCTTGAAGCTGAGGTTGCGAATGGCCCATTTTGCACCGTTTTTATACTGAAACCCGACGTTCTCAAACTCGAACCCCAGCTGGATGGGCCGGGGGAAAGGCCGGGCTTTTTCGCCCGTCACTTCCTGCCGCACGATGCGGGGCCGCAGGGCAAAGAAGTCGAAAAAGTCCTGCAGGTACAAGGCCCCGTCGGCCACGGAGCTGAAGCGGCTGAGGATGCCTTCGAGCAGGCCGCGCAGCCGGGCGAAGGAGCCGGCCAGAAAGGTGAGCTGCCCCAGCGAGATGCTGCCCGACACGGTGCGGGCAATGATGTAGACGTAGGCGCCGTAGTAGCCGGCCGCGCCCACGGCAGCGAAGAGCGTGCCCCAGCCGGCGCGGCGCAGCACCAGGGATTTGTTCTGGCGGTAGAAGTCGTCGGACAGCTCGCGGAAGCGGTTGACCAGGAAATCGGAGAGGCCGAAAATCTTTACTTCCTTGGCCGTTTCGTCGCTGGCCCCGGTCTGGCGCAGGTAGTCGAGCTCCCGGCGCTCGGGCGTCCAGGAGTGCGAGAGAGAGTAGCTGCGCTCGTTGAAATGGCTTTCGCCGAGGAAGGCGGGCACCACGGCCAGCAGCAGCAGCCCCAGCAGCCAGGGCTGGAAGGCCACCAGCCCGGCGGCCAGCAGCACCAGCGTCACGGTGTCCTGGCCCTGGGCCAGCACCTGGCTCATGAGCACGGTGCGCGAGAGCGTCTGGCGGCGGGCGCGCTCCAGCTTGTCGTAGAAGGCGCTGTCTTCGAACTGGTCCAAATCGAGGGAGGCCGCGTGCTCCATGAGGCGGATGGACGACTGGTTGGCGAACAGGTCGCCGAGCAACGAGTCGAGCAGGGCCACGCCGCGCCCCAGGGCATCGGTGAGCAGCACGAGGCCAAACTCCAGGGCCACGAGGGTGAGCACGGGCGTGAGCAGGCGCTCGGGGGCGGGCAGCCGGGTGAGGGCCACCACGTCGTCGATAATCAGCTGGCCCACGTAGAGCATGGCCAGCGGCAAAAAGGCCCGCACGAGGCGCAGGGCGATATTGGCCAGCGCCAGGCCGGGGCTGGTGTACCAGATGAGTTTCAGAAACGCGGGCAAATGGCGCAGGGCCGATACCCGCTCGCGCACGCTCACGGTGGGCTGCTCAGGGCCGCGCCGGCCATTGGGGTTCTTGGCGGAAATGGTTTTTAGGAATTCAAACATTGCCGGCCAGGAGGCAAGGTTGGGGCCGGGTTTGGGGGGCGGCCGTTTTGGCAGGATGTAGCGCGGACTTT
>JAYSZD010000703.1:0-1384 GCA_043738185.1 Hymenobacter sp.
ACCAGCGACGTGCTGGGCGTGTTCGGCGCTTTGGCTCCGTCCCGTCAGGCGGGCAACGTCAATATTAAGGTTCGCCACGGTACCGTCCGGTTCAGCAAGTAGTGCGCAAGAACGGGCAGGCAACATGACGTTGTCTTGGTATGACGTTCTTTGCGCCGTGCTTCGATTTTTGTTCTGCTTCTTGCTGGCTGGTCCGGTACTGGCCCAAACCCCGGCTGCCGTGCCTACCGCTCAAACCTCTGCTCTGAAAACGTACTCGCTCCGCCTGCGGCCTGGTGATGATTTGCGCCAGCAGCTTAATGCCTTCGTGCAGGAGCATCATATTCGGGCCGGGGCCCTGCTCACCTGCGTGGGCAGCCTCACGGTGGCCACGCTGCGGCTGGCCAATCAAGAAGGCCCGAGCGTGTACCGGGGGCATTTTGAAATTGTGTCGCTCGTTGGTACGCTTTCCGTGAATGGCTCGCACCTGCACCTAGCGGTTTCGGATAGCACGGGGCGCACCATTGGCGGGCATTTGCTCGATGGCTGCCGGGTGTATACCACCGCCGAAATCGTGCTGGGCGAGCTGCCCGAGGTAGAATACCGACGTGAAACCGACCCCGCATTCGGCTACAAGGAGCTGGTGGTGTACCCGATTCCGCCTGCTCCGCCCAAAAAGAAAAGATAGCCGTTGGGCGTGGTTCCCGCCCCAGGCGTGTCGTTCTTGCGGGCCAAAACTCCCCAATCACCGCGCCCATGACCGTTCTCGCCGATACCCCCCAAGCCGCGGCCTTCCGCCGTCAGGTGCTCAACCCCATGAAGCTGCGGCTTTTTATGGTGCGCAAGCTGCCCATGGCGTGGCTGGCGGGCCTGCGCCTCACGCAGCTTACGCCGGAGTACGCCACCGTCACCATCCGGTTCAAGCACCTCACCCAAAACCCGTTTCGCAGCATCTACTTCGCCTGCTTGGCCATGGCGGCGGAGTTGGCCAGCGGCATGCAGGCCATGATGCACGTGCAGGGCGGCAGTCCGGTTTCGATGCTGGTAGTGAAGCTGGAGGGCGACTTCACGAAAAAAGCCGTGGGCCTCATCACCTTCGCCTGTCCTGAGGGCCCGGCCATTGCCCAGGCCGTGGCCGAAAGCCGCGCCACCGGCGAAGGCCGCACCGTGGTGTGCACCAGCACCGGAGTGGACGAAGCTGGCGATGTGGTGGCGGTTTTCCGTCTCACTTGGTCGTTTCGGGCGAAGCGGTAGAACTACTCCGGCACCGAAGTAATCACGTCCACCATGCCGTCTTCGCTCACCACCACGGCCAGGCACGGATAGTCAGAGCTCTCCACGTAGCGCAGGGCCGAGTTGTAGCGGGCCCCGCGGGTGCTGTCGCCCCGGCCCGAGGCGCGGCCGT
>JAYSZD010000704.1:0-3369 GCA_043738185.1 Hymenobacter sp.
ACACCGGCGCGGCCCTCTTGGTGCTGGGCAGCGAGGGCGACCAAACCCTCAAGGAAATTGCATTGGGCCACGTCTCGGCAAGTGTGTACGGCTACGATACGCTGGAGCGGTACGGCCCGCAGCTGCTGCAGGCCTGGGCCGTTGCGCTGGGATAGGAGCGGGGGCAAAACCGACCGGGGGCAAATCCCTAAAATGCCCCCGGTTTTGAGTAACATCGGTGCTTGAAGGTTCCACTACCTACCCAAGCAAGCTGCCCTAGCAGGCTGGAAAGCCATTTTTATAGGCAAGGTCCGGCAGGGTTCGGCAGATACCTGAGCCCAATACGCCTCACGAAAACCCTTACTGCATGGCGCAGTGAGGGTTTTTTTGTTGTATCAGTGCCCGCTGTCACTAGCCGGCCCATATCCATCAGCACGTTTGGCTGTGCACGGACTTTAAAAACCGCGTCAAGCTTAAAATAAAACAAGCCCTGGCCGCGCACGGTCAGGGCTTGTTTTTGATGTCTCTGGAGTTTCCTCAGCTTTGCCAGCAGCTGGTGTTCGGATTCGCGTTGGCAATTAGCATCATGGCAGGCAGACAAGCAAGTGCCCTGGGGCATAATTCGCTATTTCATAACCTGGCCCAGCTGCCACTGCCCGGTGTAAGGCAGGAGTCAGAACCCGGCGCCGCAGCCAGATGAGCCGCTCGTTGGTTATTGCACCATGCTGCCCATTGCTTTCGCGCCCAACTACGCCCATCCGCTACCGACTGGCCACCGCTTCCCGATGCTGAAGTACGAGCTGCTGCCCGAGCAGCTGCTACGTGAAGGCACGGCGGCCGAAACCGATTTTTTTGTGGCCACGCCGCCCGCAACAGAAGCTGTTTTATTGGTGCACGAGGCCGGGTACTACGAACGGCTGCGGCTGGGCCAACTCACGCGGCAGGAGGAGCGGGCCACTGGTTTTCCGTGGTCGGCCGCGCTGTTTGAGCGGGAAATAACCATTTTGGGCGGCACCATTGCGGCAGCCCGGCTGGCGCTGACGCACGGCGTGGCGTTCAATATCGCCGGGGGCACGCACCACGCGTTTCGGGACCGGGGTGAGGGGTTTTGCCTGCTCAACGACCAGGCCGCCGCTGCCGCCTGGCTGCTGGCGCACGTGCCAGCCGTGAAAAAAGTCCTGATTGTGGACCTCGACGTACACCAGGGCAATGGCACAGCGGCCATTTTCCGGCATGAGCCACGGGTATTTACCTTTTCCATGCACGGCGCCCGCAACTACCCCGCGCGCAAAGAAATTTCCGACCTCGACCTGCCACTGCCCGATGGCACCGACGACGCCCACTACCTGAAGCTACTGGGCGAAACCCTCCCGCGCCTGTTCGACGAAGTGCAGCCCGATTTCGTGTTCTACCTGGCCGGCGTCGACGTGCTGGCCACCGATAAGCTGGGCCACCTCGCCCTCACCCGCGCCGGCTGCCAGCAGCGCGACGAGCTGGTCTTGGGCAGCTGCCACCGGCACCGCCTGCCGGTCGTGGTGTGCATGGGCGGCGGCTATTCCGAGCGCATCATCGACATCGTGGAAGCCCACGCCAATACGTATCGTGTAGCCGCCGGGCTTTATTAGTGGTGAGTGGTGAACGGTTAGTAGTTAATGACGCCTTTGCCCAGCCGTTCACCACCAACCACTAACCGTTCATCATTAACCACTAATAATAAACTGCCAGCGGAAGGCCCAGCGCCAGCGTAGCTCGTAGCGCGTGATGCCCGCGCGCTGCAACAACGCCACCCAATCGGGCCGGCGGAAGGCGCGGGCCACCGAAAGCGGCGCGTCGTGCCGCACCAGGTAGGAGCCACCGAGCAGCCGCGTAAGCCACTTGATGCTGTGGTAGGCTAGCCAGTGCCGGTGCAGGTCGTTGATAACCACTGCTATTTGCGCCTGCTGCTGCCACTGCCGCAGCAGCGTCACTAGGTCATCGTCCTCAAAATGGTGGCAGAACAGGCTGCACGTAACAATGTCGTAAGGCTGCGCCTGGAATTCAGGCGCGAAAATATCGAACCGCTGGTATCTGATTTCGGGGTAAGCCCGGCTTTTGGCCGTGGCATAGTCCAGCATAAACTGGTTGGCATCGATGCCCGTTAATTCAACTGGAACCTGATTTTTGCGCGCCCAGCGGGCTATGTGGCGCAGGGTGTCGCCGCCGCCGCTGCCCAGGTCGGCCACGCGCAGGGGCCGGCCGACGGGGAACCGGGGCTTCAGCCGCTGCAGCGCGTTGAGCACCGGCGCGTAGCCGCCCAGCCAGGTATTGATGGTTTCCAGCTCGTCGAGGTTCTGGCTCAGGGCATCGGTGGCCAGCGTCAGGTCGTCCATCAGCTCCGGGCCGGAAGCGCGTTTAGAGAAATTCAATTAAAAATTGAGAATTAAAAATTAAAAAAGCACTGCTAAACGGCGGATAAGGACGGTTCAGGCCGCGCCTCATCCAACTCATAATTCATAATTTTTAATTCATAATTCACTTCCAGCAGCATGGCTTCCATCGTCAGGCCGGGGCCAAAGGCAAAGCTGAGCACCGGGGCGCCGTGGTCGGCCGGGGTAGCGGCGGCCAGCACCTCGCGCAGCACAAACAGCACCGTGGCCGACGACATGTTGCCGTAGTCGCGCAGCACGCGGTAGGCGTGGCGATTGTCGTCGCGGGTCAGGCCCAGCTCGGTTTCAATGGTTTCGAGAATCTTGCGGCCCCCGGGATGAATGGCGAAGTGCCGGATGTCGGCCAGCTGCACGGGCAGGCTGCTGAGCAGCCCGTCGGTGAGGCTGCGAATGCCGCGCTGAATGAGTTTGGGCACGTAGCCGCTCAGCGTCATCTCGAAGCCAAAGTCGTTGATGTGCCACGCCATATCGTCGTGCCCGTCGGGTTCCAGGCCGCAGTGGAAGCCTTGCAGGGCCAGGCTGGGCGCGCCGTTGGGCAGTGGCGCGGCTTGCACGAGGCAGGCCGCCGCGCCATCGCCAAACAGAGCGTTGCTGATGAGATGGTCTTCCTCGGGACTTTTCTGAAAGTGCAGGGTGCACAGCTCCACGCTCACGATGAGCACGCGGGCCTCAGCATCGGCCCGGCAAAAGGCGTCGGCTAGCTTCACGGCATTCACGGCGGCATAGCAGCCCATGAAATTTACGCAGGTGCGGCGCACGTCAGACTTCAGGCCCAGGGCCTGCACCAGCTCAATGTCGAGGCCCGGCGCGTACATGCCCGTGCAGCTCACCGTAACGAGGTGGGTGATGCTGGCCGGCGCCACGTCGGGCACCTGGCGCAGGCAGTCGCGTACGGCTTCGGTGGCCAGGGGCAGGGCCTCGCGCCGGTACACGGCCATGCGCTGCCCCACGCTCGGAAATGGCT
>JAYSZD010000705.1:0-3369 GCA_043738185.1 Hymenobacter sp.
GGAAGTAGCCAGGGCTGTGCGCCGGGCGCGTGCGACGCGCCCCTACCTTTGTACTAATACAAAACTAACCCCTAACCCTGCGCATGAACAACTCCGGCACCCGTCTTCCTGTATTTCATGGTACGGGCGTGGCCCTGGTCACCCCTTTTACTGCTGACCTGGCCGTGGATTATGCCGGCTGGCGCCGGCTGCTGGATTTCTGCATCGACGGCGGCGTGGAATACCTGGTGGTGAACGGCACCACCGGTGAATCCCCCACCACCACCGCCGACGAGCGGGTCGAGCTCCTGCGCGTGGCCAAAGAGCAGGTCGCCGGCCGCGTCCCGCTGGTCTACGGCATCGGCAGCAACGACACCGCCGCCGCCGTAGACCTGTTCCGTAGCACCGACCTCACCGGCATTGCCGCCGTGCTCTCGGCCAGTCCGGCCTACAACAAGCCCACGCAGGCCGGCCTGCTGGCCCACTATCAGCGCCTGGCCGATGCCAGCCCCGTGCCCGTGATTCTCTACAACGTGCCCGGCCGCACGGCCTCCAACATCAGCGCCGAAACTACGTTGCGCCTGGCCCAGCACCCCAACATCATCGGCATCAAAGAAGCCAGCGGCAATATGGAGCAGTGTCTGAACATTGCGGCCAGCAAGCCGGCAGATTTTCTGCTGCTATCCGGCGATGATATGCTCACGCCCGCCCTCATTGCCTGCGGCGCCGAGGGCGTGATTTCGGTGTTGGCCAACGCCTTTCCGCAGCGGTTTTCCGACATGACCCGCGCGGCTCTGGCCAACGACTTTGCCGCCGCCCGCACCGGCCTGTTTCAACTGCTCCCACTGAACCCGCTGATGTATGAAGAAAGCAACCCCGTGGGCGTAAAAGCCGCCCTGGAAAGCCTGGGCGTGTGTGGGGCGGCCGTGCGCATGCCCCTTCTGGAAGCCACCAACGGCCTGAAAGAGCGGATTCGGAGAGTGCTTTAAGGAGTTAGTTGTGAGTACTTGGTTGCTTGTGCAACTAGCAACCAAGTACTCACAACTAACAACTAACAACTACCAGCCGCTGGCCAGCACATCGGCAACGTGCAGGCACTTTAGGGGGAGTTTCTCCTTTTTGATGTAGGCCTCCAGATGCATCAGGCAGCTCACGTCAGTGCTCACGATAAAGTCGGCGCCGGTAGCCAGGGCGTGCTCCACTTTTTGCTGGGCCATAGCTACGGAAATGGCTTCAAACTTCACGGCAAAAGTGCCGCCGAAGCCGCAGCAGGTGGTGGTTTCGGCCATTTCGAGGCGTTCCAGCCCGGCCACTCCATCGAGCAGCTGGCGCGGTGCGGCCCGGATACCGCACTCCCGCAGCGCGGCACAAGAGTCGTGGTAGGTGTATTTGCCCGCCAGGCGGGTGCCAGGAATGGCCGTGATGCCCAGCACGTCCACCAGAAATTCGGTGAGCTCATACGTGCGGCCCTGCACACCCCGGCAGGCTGTCTGCTGGTCCCGGTCTGCGAACAGCTCGTTGAAGCTGTTGCGCACCATGCCCACGCACGAGGCCGAGGGGCTCACAATGTAGCGCAAAGGCGCGTTTTGGACGTTTGATGCTGCTGGTGGGGCAAAATCCTTCAGGAACTTCTCGGCTACAGCGCGGCTCTCCGGGTGGTGGCCGGCATTGTAAGCCGGCTGCCCGCAGCAGGTCTGTTCGGGGTTGTAGTTCACCTGCACCCCAACTCGCTCCAGCACCTTCACCATATTCAGGGCCGTGGTGGGGTAAAGCTGGTCAACGAAGCAGGGGATAAAAATATCGACGGTGGGGCGCATGGCGTCGGGCAAGGGTGAGTGATTAGCGAGGTTGGCTGATTTGGTCGGATTGAGCGCCTAATGCAGCGGAAAAACCTGCGCTGCCATTGCGCGGGCCTCCGCAAATGCAGCCAAATCGAGCTCCAAGACCTGTTCCTTAGCTGTCATAAAACCAAGCAGGTTTTCCGTCGCCATGTTGCCCGTTAGCTCGTCGGCCGCCATGGGGCAGCCGCCGATGCCGCCGATGGCGCCATCGAAGCGGCGGCATCCGGCCTCATAGGCCGCGGCCACTTTCTCGTGCCAGCTAGTGGGCGTGGTGTGCAGGTGCGCTCCAAACTCAATCTGCGGAAAGGCTGGAATCAACGCCGAAAACAGCGGCGCGATGGTGGCCGCCGTAGACGCCCCGATGGTGTCCGAAAGCGCCACGATACGGATGCCCATTGCCGCCAGCTGCTGGGTGAAATCAGTGACAATTTCCGGGCTCCAGGCATCGCCATACGGGTTGCCGAAGCCCATGGAAAGGTACGTAACCAAGGTTTTGCCGGTGCGCTCGCACAGCTCGTGCATGGCGGCCACTTCGGTCATCGCCTCAGCGGTGGTTTTGTTGGTGTTGCGCTGCTGGAAGGTTTCGGATACCGAAAGCGGGAAGCCGAGGTAGCTGATTTCGGGGTGCTGCGTGGCCATTTCCGCGCCGCGCAGGTTGGCCACGATGGCCAGCAGCTTGGTGCGGGAAGCAGTCAGGTCGAGGCCGGCCAGCACCTCGGCGGTGTCGCGCAGCTGCGGAATGGCTTTCGGCGACACGAAGGAGCCAAAGTCCAAGGTATCAAACCCAACTTTCAGCAGGGCGTTGAGGTACGCGGTTTTGGTGGTGGTCGGAATGAAATCGGGCAGCCCCTGCATGGCGTCGCGCGGGCATTCAATTAGCTTCATGGCGGAAAAATAGGGGAGGAACGGGGCCCTAAAGGTAGCAGCCCATAGCAAGCAGGCCGTCGCTCCGCCCTGGCGCCGGGCTCGGCACGGTGGGCCCGCGCTACCGAACTACACAAAGCCGGTGGGTGTTTGAAGGGCATGCTCAATAGGATAGATACCACAACGCCACGGCTGATAAAGCAGCCGAACGCACGTTTTTTAACACCCCTGCTGCTCGGCGCGATGCTGGTAATCAGCGGCTGTAGCAAGCAACAAAGCCTTCAGGCCCTGTTTCAAAAATCGACCCCCCACCAGGCCTATGCCCGGCAGTTGGCGCAGGCCGGCCTGGCCCAGCGCCCCGGCGGCCGCGCCTGGCTGGCCGCCGCCGGGCAAGCCCTGCGCGACTCGCTGGTAGTGGCGCTGCCGTTTGCCGAAACCGGGTATTTCCGGCCCGGCAACCCCGGCGCGGCCAGCTACCGCTACGCCGTGCGGGCCGGCGAACAGGTCCACATAAGCCTTTCCCTGGGCGCGGGGGCATCGGCGCGGGTCTTCCTGGATGCTTTTGAAGTAGTGCCCGGTACGGCCCCCGCGCCCCTGGCCAGCGCCGACACCCTGGCGTTGGACTTCCGCTACCAGGCCGATGCCGATGGCCAGCACCTGCTGCGGGTGCAGCCCGAGCTGCTGG
>JAYSZD010000706.1:0-8734 GCA_043738185.1 Hymenobacter sp.
CGGGTACCAACTTGGTGGCCAGCTTGGGGTCCTTCAACTGGAGAGAATAGGTGAAGCGGCGGTCGGCTGAGCTGGGCACGTACGTCACGCCCGGCACATTGAAGTAGCGGTCGAGGTGCTGCTGCAATTCGGCGGCCAGATTGCCCAGGCGCACGTTGCCATCGAGGCTCACGTTGGCAATATCGGAGGTGATGACGGCCAGCGTGCGGCGGTCGTTCTGCACGATGCGGCCGTTGAGCGAGTCGAGCGGGAAGCGCTGGTTGTCGCGCACAATCACAATCTGGGTGCCGCTGAACGTGCCGTTGATGGAGTTCAAATCGGAGCCGCGCAGGTTGGCCGTCAGGTTGCCCTGCACGCGCAGGTCGCCACCGGTATAGAAGCCCAGCGCCGTGAGGTTGGCGCCGCGCAGGTTCAGTTTGGTGACCTCATACGTAGGGTTGTTGGCATCGCGCAGGTTCACCACGGCCGTCAGGTCGAGGTCGAGGTTGGGGTCGTCTTTGCTGCTGGCATTGATGACGTAGCGGTTGCGGTCGAGGTCCACGGTGGCCTTCACGCCCCGGTAGGTGTAGCCGTTGTAGCGGGCGCTTTGCACGGTGGCGTTCACCTGCCCTACCAAAGTGGCGGGGTCCTGCAAATTGCCGGTGGCATTGATGCGGCCCGTGGCCGTGACGCGCCCAATGGTGGGGTCTTTCAGCAGCTTGCCAAAGTCAAATCCCTTCACGGCGAATGTGCCCACCAGCGGCTGCCGGCCATTGGCCTGCGCCTTGCCCAAGTTGCCGCTGAAGGCCAGGTCGCCGTAGCTGGTGCGGGCCTGCAGGTTGGTGTTGAACTGCAGCGTGGTGGGGTAGCCCTTAAACGTGCCGCTCACCGCAAACGTGGGCGGAATGCTGATGTTGTCGGGGATGCTGCCCTTGGGCGCGAGGCTGAGAATGTCGGCCCGCGACGAGCTGAACTGCCGCAAATCGGCATCCACGTACAGCCGCCCGTCCACTTCCGGTAGGCCCCGGATGCGGATGCGGGGCGCTTTCACCACGGTATTTCGCAGCCCCACGAACTCAAAGTTGCGAATGGTCATGTCGCCCACGCGGCCCGCAATCTGCCCATTCACCAGCACCGATTGGTTGGGGCCGGTGTTGAAAGGCGGCGTGCCGGCCAGGTCCGGCGCCAGGTACAGGATGTCGCGGAAGCCGAGGCGCACGTCGCGCAAATCGCCCTCAATCTTGAGTTGGCCCAGTTTCTTAGTGTCGCTCAGCGCGGCCAGGCTTTCGTAGCCAATAGCCAGCTTGCGCCGGATGCGGGTGTGGGGAGTAATCAGGTCGAGGCTGTCGAGGCGAATCTGCACGGAATCGTACACCACGTTGGCGCGCCATGAGGTGATTTTGAAACCACTCTTTTCACTGCCGGCCAGGTTGTCAACCTTGGCCGTGGTGCGGTTTTCGGTATAGCTCAAGTCGCGCGTATTCAGCACGAGGTCCGTAAAAGCGAGGTGATTATAGTCCATCGCCGGCACGCGGGTCTTCTGCGCGGGCTCGTTGAAATTGTCAAACTTCACCGCCAGCCCGCTGATGTCCGACTCGTTCAGTGTCACCTTCCAGGCCATACGTTCGCCGGTGGCGGCCTTGTTCTGGTCGGCGGCCTCATCCAGCTTGCGCACCACTTCAGCGGGGTTCACCACCCGCTCTTCCACCGGCACATCCTGGTTTTGGGCGTAGGCGAAGGTGGTGTTTTTGAGCGTGAGCTTATTTAGCGCCACCACTTCTTTTTGTAGGTCGATATTATCGGCCGTAATATCGGCCAGGCCGATAGTGGTGCTGATGTACTGACCCGACGGTGCGTTTTTATACACAAAACCCACGCTGTCGAGCGTGGCGCGGTTCAGTCCGAACTGTATCGAAATTGGCTCGGCTGGAGCGGGGTTGTCCACTTCCGGCGCCGTTTTGGTTTGCACGATACTGATGGCCGCGCGGCGTAGCGTGGCGTTATCCACCTTGTAAATGGAGTTATCCACATCCACTTCGTCCATATTGGCCGTGAACTCGCCAATCCGGGCCCGGATGTCGGAGCCGGTTATCTCATCAAGCTGGGTGAAGTAAATATTGGTGAGCCGGGCTTTGCCGATGTCGTACTTCAGCCCCGACGCGGTGGTGTCCACCGGCGCGGTGGGGTCAGTGAAGGCCGCGATAATAAAGTCGTAGTTGTTCACTGAATCGGGCTCGGTACGGGTCAGGCGCACGCGGCCGTCGTTCAGCTCCACATTCGAAATATTGACTTCGGAGCGCAGCAAGGCCCAAATGTCCAGGTCAACACCCAAATGGCCTACCGACACCAACGTGTCGCGCCGCTGGTCTTCCAGGTACACGTCGTCGAAGTTGATGGCATGACGGAAGTCAGTCCGAAAATTTCCGATGCGCACCTCCGTCTTGAGTTTGTCGCGCAGGTAGCCCTCGGCCCGGCGGGCCACAAAATCCTGCCCGGAAGGAAACTGAAGGAACACCACAACTCCTATAAGTAGAAGCAGCATCAGGGCTAAAAGCCCCAGAAAACCGTAAAGGGCACGACGCAGAAAAATCGACAAAGCAGGAGGGGGTAAGCAGCAAACATAACCAGACGTGTACACCCAACGCAAAACGGCCGGCCTGGGTTGGCAATCCTGCGTGTCCGCGCTTATATAATAGGCCTTGATACGGGCTGCGCGGCACCGGCCTTATCTTGCAGCCCCAAACTCACCGATTGCATGATACTACGTTTTTCCTTGCCCTACCGCACCGTACTCGGGCAGCGGTTGGCCGTGTGCGGCTCGCACCCCGTCCTTGGTAGCTGGCTGCTAGCCGCAGCGGCTCCTATGCACTACGACGAAGCCACCGGCTGCTGGCACTACGAGCTGACCGTGGCCGATGCGCCCGGCGAGCAGTCGCTTACCTATAAGTACGTGTTGCTGGATGCCAATACCGGCGGTGAGCACTGGGAGTTTGGGCCCAATCGTGCGGTGACTTACCACGTCGCCCAGGCCCCGCGCCTGCACCTGGCCGACTACTGGCGCGCTCCCGCCCAGCCCGAAAACGAGCTGCTGACCGCCGCCTTCACCAATGCGCTGTTTCGGCGGCCCGCTTCGCCGGTAGCCGCTGCTCCGGCCGGCAAGGGCAAAAAGGCAAAGGCCGCGCCGACAGACCTTGCGAACGTGCCCGCCGCCGGCCAGACCCTGTTCCGGTTGCTGGCGCCGCGCGTTGAGCCGCAGCACAGCTTGTGCATACTGGGCTCCGACCCGGCGCTGGGGGCCTGGAACAATGCCAAAGCCCTGGTGCTGGCCGATGGCGAGTACCCCACCTGGGCCGGGGCCGTGCGGCTGGCCAACCCCGGCGAAGACTGCTTCTACAAATACGCCATTTGGGATGCTCAGGCCGGCCAAGCGCTGGCGATGGAAGGCGGCGAAAACCGCCGGGTGCCCGCCACCACCGACCCAACGGCCGCCCGCGTTTTCAACGACGAAGCGTACCAATACCCCGATGCCTGGCGTGGCGCCGGTGTGGCCCTGCCGGTCTTTGCCATGCGCAGCGAGCAGGGCCTCGGGGTAGGGGAGTTCTCCGACCTGAAGCTACTGACTGATTGGGCCGTGCAAACCGGCCTGAAACTGGTGCAGATTCTGCCCATCAACGACACCACGGCCACCCACACCTGGGTCGATTCGTACCCGTACGCGGCCATTTCGGTGTTTGCCCTGCACCCGCAGTTTATCCACCTCGAAGGCATTGCCGCGCTCAATGACAAGAAAGCCGCTAAAGAGTTGGCTCAGCTCAAGCAGGAATTCAACGCGAAGGACTTCGTGGATTATGAGCCGGTGATGAACGCCAAATGGAAGTTTTTGAAGCTGCTGTATCAGCAGGAGAAAAAAGCATTCCTAGCCGATGCTGGTTACCGCGAATTTTACGCCAGTCAGGCCGAATGGTTGGTGCCCTACGCGGCCTTTTCGGCCCTGCGCGACCGGTTCGGGACGGCCGACTTTCAGCAGTGGCCCGTCGAATTCCGAACCCCGAAAAATCTAGCCGAACTCACCGCCGAAACGGCCGCCGACTACGACGAGTTTGGCCTGTTCTTTTTCGTACAGTTCCACCTCGACAAGCAGCTGCTCGCGGCCGTGGACTATGCCCGCCGCCGGGGCGTGGTGCTGAAGGGCGACCTGCCCATTGGCATCTACCGGCACTCCGTGGATGCCTGGACCCAGCCCGAGCTCTACCACATGGACCGGCAGGCCGGCGCCCCGCCGGACGATTTCTCCACCACCGGCCAGAACTGGCGCTTTCCCACCTACAACTGGGAGCGCATGGCCGAGGACGACTACAAGTGGTGGAAGCAGCGCATGGGTCACCTCAGTCGCTACTTTGATACCCTGCGCATCGACCACATTCTGGGTTTCTTCCGCATCTGGGAAATGCCCATCGAGTCGGTGGAAGGGTTGTTGGGGCATTTCTCGCCCGCATTGCCCCTGCACCGCCACGAGATTGAGCAGCGCCTGGGCTGGTTTGACTACAGCCGCCTGTGCGAGCCGTACATCCGCTGGCACATGCTCCAGCACATCTTTCAGGGCGAGGCCCAGGCCGTGTTCGACGAGTACCTATACGACGCCAGTTACGGCCGCATTCACCTTAAGGAGGCCGTCGATAATCAGCGTAAAATCGAAGATTACCTGACCAAAAAGCGAACTGCCGCGCCGGAGCGTGCCGACTACTTTGCCTGGCTGCAAAAGGGCTTGTTTCAGCTCGTGAACGAAGTGCTGTTCGTGCCCGCCGGCGATGATTTTTACCACCCCCGCATCACCCTCAACAAGAGCTACTCGTTCCGGGAGCTGGATTCGGACGACGACCGCCGCCGTCTCTACGACGCTATTTACGTGGACTTTTTCTTTCATCGCCACGAGGAGTTCTGGCGCCAGCAGGGCTTGGTGAAGCTGCCGCCCGTGCGCTACGCCACCAACATGCTCATCTGCGGCGAGGACCTGGGCATGGTGCCCGCCTCGGTGCCCGGCGTGATGAAGGAGCTGGGCATGCTGGGCCTGAACATCCAGCGCATGCCCGCCAACCCCGAAACCGAGTTCGGCCACCCCAACACCGCCCCCTACCTGAGCGTGGTGACGACCAGCAGCCACGACATGAGCACCGTGCGCGGCTGGTGGGAAGAGGACCGGGTGCGCACCCAGCGCTTTTTCGAAACCGTGCTGGGTCACTGGCGCGAGGTGGCGCCTTTCTACTGCGAGCCCTGGGTAGCGCGCGAAATGCTGGTGCAGCACCTGCACTCGCCGGCCATGTGGGCCATTTTCCCGCTCCAGGACCTGCTGGCCATGGACAGCGGCCTGCGCCGCGCCAACCCACACGACGAGCAAATCAACGTGCCTAGCAACCCCACCCACTTCTGGAAATACCGCCTGCACCTGCCTTTGGAAGAGCTCGTGGAAGCTGTCGGCTTCAACAAGCCGCTACGGGCGCTGGTGGAGGCCAGTGGCCGGGCATAGCGCGCGCCCGCTAACAGCGCCGCAACCCCGTCGCGAGGTGATTCGCGAAAAATGAGGCAGGGTGCGGGGGGATGTCCGGTAGGGCTTTCCCCGCTCGTGGTTGCCCGAATTAGCGTGACCAGCTTCCGGAAAGGGGGCAAGGCAGAACGCCCATCCGAAAGACCGTCAGCTTGGTAAGGGTGCTGCATCGGCGGCGTTCAGCAGAACGTTTGTAACGCTATTTAACCGGATTTGATAAAAATGACGGATGATTGGGCGCGCGCGCTAAATCCGATGGGTGAGCCGGCTGCGTATGTATTATTTTTTATTATACTGAATATTGTAATTCTTAGATTGGCCAAGCATTTATTAGGCAAATCCCAGTCCGTCATACGGAATTAAACAAAGTATTACAATATTAAATAATACTAAATAAAGAGTGTAATCAAAAAAAAGAGCACAATACCTGAAGTATAATACCCAGAGGCTGGACGGTACCGCATAGATTACCAAACGTACTGATTTTCGATAAACGCTGATTTTGAGCATTTCATCGAGGTAAATCGTGTGTACAGCAAATAACAATTCTTTTAGGGATGAGCTAATGGTAGCTTTGCGGCTGCCCTTTGAAGCGGCCAATTACCTCAACTATCTTTTTGACTACCCTTAACTCCCTCTAATAGAATAATTCCGCGACTGACAGGGCAGCTTCCGTGGCCTTGACCGTGGTGCTTCATATCCTTCTATTCGCTTGGCGAAAACTATCATTCAGCCAGAAGTTGCCTCTAACGGCAAGGTTTGAAAATAGTTTTACACTGTCTTACCACCTTATCATTCTACGTCTTTATCAACCAAATTTTTTCTAATGAAACCATTCTTACGTTTCGCCTTATTTCTGGTCGGCTGGCTATTGCTGGCCAATGGAGAGTCTTGGGCACAAACTGTTGTGAACAAGGCGGCACCAATCATTCCCAAGTCGATTGGGGCCACACTGATTAAGCCGCTGCAGTCAACTGCTGCTACTACTAATTCGGGGGCCTTGGTGCAATACCGCATAGTGGCAATACCCAGTTCGGGCAGCTTGCGAACAAGTCCTACAGGGACCAACTTGGCAGCCAATGCTATTATTACGATAGCGAACGCAGACAATTTATATTACGTCCCAAACAGCGGCGGCGCGGCAGGCAACTATTTCTTTACCTACCGGGCTGAGTTCGTTAACGGCAATACAGGCAACGCAACCTACTCGCTGCCAGTAAGCAACGCCGTTTGCAGCCAAAACAGCGCGATTGATTTTTCGGAGCGAAACACCGGGGAAAACTGGAAGGCGCAGGCTGGGGTTACCGTGGCCAACACGACGGTTTCTACTACCGGTTACGCCTCCAGTGTGCCAGCCGGGCAAACAAACATCCTGCAAATCAGCGACCAGCCGGCCCGCCTCTCGACCAAGGGCCTGGTATGGCAGCTGGACAATGCAAACGTAGGGGCCGGCGTGCCCAACGTCGCGACGGTAGAGATGAACTTCAGCCGTCCGGTTCGCAACCTGGCTTTTGCCATGGAAGACATCGACATTAGTACGCTGGCTACCGGCGGCAGCGACTTTGTTGATGAGGTAACCTTCAATGCGTATGCAATAGGTAGCAACACGCCCTACACCTTGACTGCTGCCGATGTAGCGGTGGGCAGCAACGGGTCGAACACGTTTGTGGCCGGCACCAATACAGTCAAAGGTACTGGCGTAAACAGTGGCCCGGCGGGCACGGTGGTGCTCACCTATCCGGCCGGAGTTGCTATTTCCCGCCTGGAAATCGTCTACCGCAATACCCAGACCTACACCGCGAACAACCTGCGCCTGCAAACCATTGGCATTCCCTCGATGGTGTGGTGCGCCGAAATTGACCTGGTCACCACCCTCAGTGGCCCGGCCCGGGTTCAGGCCGGGCAGCCGGTAGCCTACGTTGCCACAACCAGAAACCAAGGCGACTTTGACGCCGCGGGCGTGGCAGCCAGCGTGCAGCTGATTCCTAACCTTGCCAACGTAACGGTCAACAACCTCACCACGGGTTTCACTTACAACGCCACCAGTGGTTTGCTAACTTATACCGTTGGTGCCTTAGCCATAGCTGCCAGTGATACCCGAACCATTCGCTTCACCATGCCCGCTACCGGTTCCGTAACTGGCACGGCCAGCAGCACGACAACCGGACTGGACATTGAGCCGGCAAACAACAATGGCTCGCAGGCCAATGCCAACGTCACCACCATCCAGAACCGTCCACCTGTGGTAACGGATGTCATCGCCCCGGCGATGCCCAACACCAATGCTGCCACGCCAATTCCGGCGCTACAGGGCACCGACCCCGATGGTAACAACACCATTGTGAGCTATCTGCTTACTAACCTGCCGCTCACTACTCAGGGGGTAATCACTTTCACTCGTGGCGCGGCTACGGTAACGCTCTTGCCTGGCAACACGTCCTCCTTGGCTAACCGCACGCTGACTCCTGCCGAAATGGCGACTTTGCGTTTTGACCCAGCTGGCGGGTTTGCGGGGAATGCAGCGTTCAACTACAGCGCTACCGATGACTTTGGCATCGTATCCAACACGGCTACTTACACCCTACCGGTAGGCCCTATCGCAGATGTGGCCACCAGTATCACGCCCTCGCCCGCTACAACGGTGAACGCCGGGGCGGCGCTGAGCTTTGCCGTTGTTTTCACCAACAACGGCCCGAGCAATGCGGCCGGCTACACCCGCACGCTGCAGCTGACGCCCGGTCTGGGCGTGGGCAACGTAACGTTCTCCAACCTGGCTGGTGGTACAAGTGCCATCTACAACAATGCCGATGGCACCGTGACATTGGTCGGCACGCCCATAACCTTGAATAATACCGGTAGTCGCAACCTGACGGTGAACATCGCCAGCGTGCCGGCTTCGTTCACCTCAGTGACGGCTTCAAGCACCACGAGCACTGCAACTGCAGATAATGTGCTGTCCAACAACACGGCTAGCGCCACGGTGAACGTGACGCCGATTGCCGACGTGGCCACGAGCATCGTGCCTACGCCGTCGCCGGTGAACGCGGGCGGGGCGTTGAGCTTTGCCGTGACCTACACCAATAACGGCCCGAACACGGCCGCCGGCTACAACCGGACCCTGCAGCTGCCGGCCGGTCTGGGCGCGGGCAACGTGAGCTTCACGAACCTGCCGGCCGGGGTAACGGCTAGCTATAATGATGCTGATGGCACGGT
>JAYSZD010000707.1:0-1381 GCA_043738185.1 Hymenobacter sp.
GCGCTGCCATTGCGGCGAATGTGTTCACTGCCGCAAGCGGCGCAGAAATGTTGCGTAAAAACCATCCCCAAATCTAAGCAATTCACCTTGAATTAGACCGCCGCCGTTTTTAGTAGTGAATCTGTAAACGCCGGACGAAACCAGACGACCAACACTTCCTAGGTAATAAGTACCAGTAAGTACCGCATCAGCTATCGAAACTATTTACGAAACCAAGGTAAGCCCAATTCGGCCAGCAACTACACCATCTGATTACAGCCGCGCACGTCCGAATTATCCATCCGGCCCAGCACTTCGAAACTGCCATCCAGGTGCATGCGCGCCAGGTCCTTCGTTTCAATAAAAGCGCAGGAATCCATATTGGCCAGGTCAATTACATTGATGGCCCCATCACTCCGGCCTCCTATCGTGAACGGGTCCGACGGGTCGCGGAGCAGTACGCGCAGCGCCACGGGACTGTGGAACCGGCCATCGCCCAGCGAATAGGCTTGGCCCAGCAGCTCGGTCATACCGTATTCGGAGTGAATGCCGGCCGGCCCGAATGCCCGCTGCAATTCCTGGTGCAGCTCTTCGCGAATCATCTCGCGGCGGCGGCCTTTCATGCCGCCGGTTTCCAGCACGGTGAGGCCCTGCAGCTCCGGCGCCGGGCCCATCTCGGCCGCAAAGTCGAGCAGCGCGTAGCTCACGCCAAGCAGCATGACGCGGCGGCCGGGCTGCTGCTTGGCTTCGGCCAGGGCGGCGCGCAGGGCGGCGTGGTCGTACAGGAAAAAAGCGGGCTGGGGTTGGCCCGAATGCCGGGCGAAATAATCCACCATGGCCACCAGCGAAGAGTGCCCTTGCTCCAGGTACGAGGGCAGCAGCGCCAGAAACGTCCAGCCGCTGAGCGGACCGTAGCGCTGCTCAAAAATGCGCGCCGCGTTTTCGCGGTACAGAGCGGGGTCGCGTACCAGGTGGCGGCTGCGCTGCTGCAGGGTGGTGCCACTGCTTAAAAACTCTTCCTGCGCCGCCCACTCGGCCGGGGCCGTGCGCACCTCGTGAGTCTTGAAAAACGCTATGGGCAGAAACGGAATATCCGCCAGCCGCGTTACCGCTGCCGGGTTGCGCCCGAGTGCGCGCAGGTACTCGGCATAGGGCGGGCAATGCACGGCCTGGTGGCGAAACAGCGCCAGCGCCGCCGCCTCGAACGTGCCGGTCGTAACCTGCGGCAGGGTGCGCAGGAAATCAGCGCGAAAACTCATGACCGGGCCCCAAGGTTAACAACGCCCGACGAACCAACCGAGGCCGCTATTCGTTGGAAAAAATGTACTTTGGGGCCGCTTCGGCCGTTGTGCTCAAGTCTATTCACTGCTCTTCTATGAATCTGTTTCGTACCCTGCGCGGG
>JAYSZD010000708.1:0-3364 GCA_043738185.1 Hymenobacter sp.
GGCAAGCGGACGCCAGATGGAGCATGACGTCCTGCTGTAAGCTGACGCTAACTTTGAAACAGGATGACCCTAGAACAGCTCACGGGGCACCGGCACTTCCTCCGGCGCGGGCGTAGTGTACTGGATTTTGCCCTGCAGAAACTCCTCAATAGCGAGGCTGGTGGGCTTGGGCATGCGCTCATACTGCTTGGAAACCTCGATTTGCTCGCGATTTTCGAACACTTCTTCGAGGTTGTCAACGGTAGAAGCGAACTCGGCCAAACGGTCATTCAGCTCTTCCTTCAGCTTTATCGACAACTGATTGGCGCGCTTGGAAATCACGGAGATAGCCTCGTACACGTTGCCATTGTCGCCGGTAATATCGGCCACGTTGCGCGTGATAATGGAGCTCGACGGGGTGTTGGGATTGGCTTTCATGGGCTGATATTAATTACAAATTAGTTAGATGCCGACGCCGGGACGTCTTTCAGCTTGACAAGCTGGGCCTGGCTGATGTCGTACATCGCCAGCGCTTCTTTCAGGCTTTTGCTTTGGGGATAGGTATCCAGAAACTGCTGGTAAAAGCTTACCGCCTCCAAAAACCGCTCGCGCTGCTTGGATTCGATGCTCTCCTGGGCCCAGGCATACTGGGCGCTCAAGCGCAGAAAAGCCGCCTGCTCGGCATAAACCGTAGCAGGGTATTGCTGCTGGAAAGTGGTAAAGGCCACCACTGCGGCCTGGTTGTAGCGAAGCTTATAGTAGAGCTTGGCGCTTTCGAACGCTTTGTTTTCCAGCTTCTTCTGCAGCTCCTGCGACATATTTTCCGTTTCCGGCTTGAACTTGCTTTCGGGATAGCGGTTCAGAAAATCCTGAATGGATTCCAAGGCCGAAACCGTGTTGGTCTGGTCCAGCTCAAAGCCGGGCGAGTCGAGAAACAGCGAGCGGGCGTTCAAATAAGCGGCTTCCTCCGAATACTCCGAGTTCGGATACGTTTCGTTGAACTGCTTGAAATAGAAGGCACTCAGCACGTAGTTGCGCTGCTTGAAATTGGTATTGGCAAAATAGAACTGCGCCTTTTCAGCCTCGGGCCGGCCTTTCAGCAGCGGAATCAGCTCTTCGAGCAGCGTGCCAGCCCGAAAAAAGTCGCCCTTCTCGTAGTAAGCGACGGCGGCTTCGTATTTTTTATTAACGTCGGGGCTTTTCAGCAAACGCTGGTAGCTGCTGGCACAGGAGCCCAGAACGAGCGTACTAACGAGCAGAAACAGAACCGTGAGGCGGGAAATCGGCATATGGGGTGCAAAGGTAACGATTTGAGCCGGCGAAGGCAAACGGACGCGGCTTCGGGCAGCGCGGCCGGCAGTAAGAGTGCCGGCTAGTCGGGAAAGGTTGCAGCTAGGGCCGCCGCGCGGGCGCCGCTGCCGGTTGGCTGGCGGCCCGTTCCGTAGCGGCCGGTTTAGTGGGTTGCGCAGCAGGCTTGGCCGGTACTTTCTGCTTGACAGGCGCCTTGGATTTGGGCTTGGGCTTGGCGATAGGCTTAGGTTTTTTCTTGGAAACCGGTGGTTTTTTTGGCCGGTCGTCGAACTGCTTGCCCAACACTTGGCGGCGGGTAGGCCGTTCCTTGGCGCGCCAGTTGAAGCCTTTCAGGCGCTCGTCGTCGGGCTTGAGCTCGTGCGGCGGAATGAATTTGGCCTCCGGATTGGTGAGGACCGATATTTTATTCAGCTTGTTGGCCACGAACAATAGCCGCATGTTGGCCGATAGCACCCGGTTCAGGCCGGTGGTAGCAGTGTCGTTGTCGAGGGCGTAGAAGATGCTTTCCGCGTTGCCCAGCACGTCCACGCGCCGCATCTTGTTGTCGCGGAAATAGGCCATCATATTGCGGCCCTTGGTCTGGTTAAAATTCAGCAGCGTGTCCTGACTTACGGCAAACGCACTGGCGTACAGCCGCATCTCGTCCACGCGTCCGCGCTTCGAGCGGATTTGCATGGAGTCGGCGGTGAGCTGGTTTTTACCCTGCCACAGCACCGGGTCGCGGTTGAGGTAAATGATGCTGTCCTGCCGGTCGTAGGTCAGCGAGTCGCAGATTCCCTGCAGGTCGCCCCGGAAAATCTGCACTTTCGGGTAGGCGTAGAGCACGGTGCGGGTCGTGGTTTGGCCGGGGCGGGCTTCCACGCTTATCAGCGTGTCAGCGGCCATATACAAGGTGTCCTTGTCGCTGATGTTACGCACCACCGGCCGGCCCCCGTAGAGCTTGGTGCGACCCAGACCCCGCCAGTAGCGGCCCACGTCGCCGCGCAGGGTCAGGTTATCTTTCTTCGAAATAAGGCTGACATGGCCGCGGGCCACGCCGTACTGCTTCACCTCGTCGTACACCAGATTATCGCCACCCAGTAGGTAGTTGGGCGTGTCAATCTTGGCGTTTTTCTTGAAGTTGGAAACGCGCGTGATGGTGTTGTAGTTGCCGCCTTCAGCGTACAAATTGCCGTCTTTGCCCTTGATGCGCGTGGGGCCATCGAAGTAGGCAACTTTCGTAACCGTGTTGTAGCGCAGCAAGTCATTATTAAGCTCCGAATCGGGCGTAACGAGGTGCACATTGTTGGTAAAGACGAAGACCTTGGTGTTGGTATCGTAGAATCCCTGCTGGCTGTCGAGGGTGTTTTGGGGGTCGGTGAGGTGGCCGGTTTCGGTGTAGGAGGCCGTTTTACGGTTGAGGTCGTACACCAGGCTGGGCGTGGTGAGAGTCATGCGGGTATCGCGCATCACCACGTTGCCTACCATGCGGGCGGTGCGCAGGTCGCCGTCGTAAAAGCCCTTATCGCCGGTAATGGTCATGGTGTCGCCCTGCACCACGCGCACGTTGCTGAAGGCTTCGACCTGATTGCGTTCGAGGTATTGGTAGGCGGAATCGCAGTAGAGAAACGTGTCGTCCTGCTGGAAGCTGACGTTGCCCAGCAGCTTGCGGATTTTGGTGCCGCTAAAGTCGCCGCCCACCAGCGTGGCCGCCGTCAGCAGCTTGATGGGTGCGCCTTTGGTAGCTGGGGCGGGCGCCGGGGTAGTGCGCTGCGCCTGGCCCAGCAGCGGCAACAACAGGATGAGCAGAAGAAAAAAGACGCGGGATGGGGACATTCGGAAGCCAAAGGTACGGACGGGCCCCGCGCTAACGGCCATCTTTGCGGGATAGTACTCGGGGGTACCCCGCGGCAAGCTTGCCCAATACATTTTTGTTATGCTCGATACCGTTCGCCGCTTCATTGAGGAGCACGCCCTTTTTTCCATCGAAAACGATGCCGTGCTGGTCGCTGTGAGCGGCGGGCTCGATTCGGTGGTCTTGTTAGACATTCTGCACCGCATCGGGGTTCAGGTGGCGGTGGCGCACTGCCACTTT
>JAYSZD010000709.1:0-1380 GCA_043738185.1 Hymenobacter sp.
GCCACTTCGCCCATCCAGGCCGAGTACAGAATGTAGAGGTAGCCCAGCGTGGAGAGCGTGCCCCACAAGGCCGAATGGCCCATGGACCCGTCGGTGAAGGCTTCACCAATGTAGCCGAACACCAGCATGACGAGGGCCGCCAGCACCAGTTTCCACAGCAGGGCTACTTTGGCACCGGCCGCGCGCACCAGCAGGTAAAATTCCACTACCATCAGCGGCACCGTTAGTGTCCAGTCGATGTAGCGCAGGGCAATGGGGGTAGAGTTGGACATGATGTAGTAGTCCCGCATGTAGTAGTAGTGCACTGCGGCAATGCCTGTAATCAGGCCCGAAATCAGCAGTGAGGTTTTCCACTTGTCGGCAACGGTGCTGCGTTCAAACAGGAAGAATACTGCCGCCGCCGCCATGGCCATGTAGCCGATGAAGAAGGTGAATGCGACCGGGTCATCCACGGGAATTGTTACAACGCCCAGAAACGAATTTTGCATGGTACAAAAACTTAAAGGTTAAACGATGGGTCAAATGTATCATTAAAATCATATTTTGGTGCTTGTTGTTTAGGATTTTTATTTAAAAAATTAAACAAACAATTTCGCGTGTTTCCATGTGCGCTGCTTAAGTAGTCTCAGCCGTATGGCAATTTTCAAGCCTGCCGACTGGAATGTGGGGCAGTTCCACTGCCGGGCCGGCACGCTATGGTCTGATAATGTGGTTGGTCCTGCTTCAGTACTATTCAGCTCATGGCGCGCAGCTAGTCCGAACGCCATCGCCGTCCGTACGCCGCGCCACCGCAAAAAAAGAGCGTTTCCATAGCCGCTGGGGGGCCGTGGAAACGCTCTTGGTGCGTGGCTGAGAAGCGGACAGGAAGCTCGGCGCGCTACGTCAAACGCCTACGCGGGGCTTGTTATAGTCGGGCTCCCAGTCGTTGATGGGCCGGGAAATGCCGGGCGGCAAATCCAGGTCGGGCAGGCCGGGGTCGTGCAGTTCGCCGCCATCATCGTCGCTATTGGGCGGCGGGGGAGGGGGCAGGGCCCGCCGCCGCCGCGGCAGAACCAGCATGAAGAGGAAAAATGCGCAGAAAACAACGGCGTAGACGAGGCTGAACATAGCGAAAGCAGCTGAAGCGGGGCAAGTTTAGAACGGGGTTCGCGTTCCGGCGTTGCGCCGACCCACGTCCCTAAATTAACTGACTTTCAACAAACGACCAAGAACTAAGTTGCCGGCTGCCGAAGTTAGCCGCCGATTTTGCGGGCATACCGGCTCTGCGCGCCTACCTTTGTCCCATGTTTAGGGGTGCTGATGTTGTGCACGACATCGGCTGAGATGATACCCATCGAACCTGAACCGGGTAATGCCGGCGAAGGGAACAAACAATCCGCG
>JAYSZD010000710.1:0-1379 GCA_043738185.1 Hymenobacter sp.
GGTCGGTGACCGGGTTGGGGTAGAGGCTGAGCGCCGCCCCGGCGCTGGCGCTGGCCAGGGTGGGCAGCGCTTCGCGGGCGGCCGGGGCCGGATACGTCATATTAAAGTTGAATTGGCCTACCGAGGCGTAGGCGGAGTAGCCCGTGGTGGCGGGGTCGCGCGAGCCATTGCCGTGAATGATGAAGTAGTAGGTGCCCGCCGCCAGAGTTTTGGTAAACGAGAGGTTGAGGGAGTCAGTCACTCCAGTGTAGAAACCAATTTCAGTTTGGCTACTGTTATAGAGCCGCACCGCGGCGCGGAGGTTCCCGGCGCGGCGGCCAATGGTTGTCAGGTTGAAGGTCGTTGTGCCAGCGCCCGTGCGAAAGGAATAATAAACGTCGTCGCTGCTTTTCCGGACGTTGCCAAAACCGGTGGAGCGGTTACGGATAGGGTCAAGGGTCACTGCTTTGGCCGTGGCAAAACTGTTGTTTACGGCGGCGGCGCGGTAGCCCACGCCGTTCGTGGTGCCCGCAATGATGTCCATGTCGTTTTCCAGGTTGTTGGCAAGATTATATTCGCCCTTGCTCCACTGCCCGACGTTCCTGTAGGCCATGCCCATAATCGGGGCCCACGCCCCATGGCCTGAATAGTATTCCTCTTTGCCAGTAGATAAATTGCGGCCGTCGTGGCTCAGGCCCAGGGTGTGGCCCACCTCATGCGAAACGGTTGTCGCGCATCCCTGCACGTCTGCCAAAAACGCCCAGCAGACGACGTCGGTGGTTCTGCTGAAAGAGTTGATATAAGCTGCCCCGGCGGCACCAGGGTAAATGGTGCTTTTGCTGCTTGGCGAGATAACGCAGCGCATGCGTTTGCCGATGGGATAGGAGTTGAACACCGCTACATCGGTCGTCACGTTTAAGCTGAAGGGGCGAAAATCTTCGGCCACCCGTTCCCACGCGGCTTTCAGGTCATAATCGGTAATGCTGGCGGCGGCGGCGGTGTAGGCAGCGCCCTTGTTCCATTGGGTGCCGGCGGGCAGGGAATAGCCGTCCGTGTCGAGGTAAATGCAGCCTTTTGCTCCAGGTTGGCTACTCAGCGCTATCGCCGTGGTGCGCTGGGCCGTGCTGGGCGCGGCGGTGGGGGCGGCGGTCGGGGTCGGGTCCTCCGGCATTTTGTAGTCGACGCACATCAACTTCTCGATGTCGACCGCGCGCACGCGCACGTTGCCCTGCGCATCGGCCGTGTAGCGGTAGGCCTGGTGGCTGGCCGGCAGCAGAAGGGTGCCCTCCACCGCCTGGCCTTCCAGGCGCAGCTGAAACGAGGAGGCGGCCGAGCCGGGGACGCCGCCCACCACGTACTCGCCCGTTTTTCCCAGGTCCTCGCGGTAGTTCACCTGCCCG
>JAYSZD010000711.1:0-1378 GCA_043738185.1 Hymenobacter sp.
AACATCCGGGCCCGCTGGTGGATAAACCCGCCGCGCCGCGCCGACGTGATGGATGCGCAGGACCGTGTGCTCGAAGCCATCAAAAACACGCTCACCGCCCACGGCATCGACCTGCCCTTCCCCACCCAGCAAATTCTGTGGCACGACCAGACCGAAGCCACCGACGGCGACCGCAAAAGCCAGCGGGAGGGCTGGCCTGCTGGCAAGGGCGACGTGCCCCCATCGCGGGCCGCGGTGCGGCAAAAAACGCAATTGGAGCAGCAGCAAGCGGGCACCGAGACTGCGGAGCCCGCCAAAAAGATATCCGAGTAAGCGGGTAAATGCGGCACTATCTACCCGGCTTGGCCATTGGGTTTGCTCGCCCGGATTCGCGGCTGGCAATTCTTACCGCGGGTTATCTTCGCGCTGCCGGACCACCGTTCCGGTGCCCGCCATGACCCGACTTCCTGCTCTTTTCCTCATTGCACTCCTGCTGCTCCAGACTTTGGGGCGCGAGGTGCTCGTCTTGGATTATCAGCTCAACAAGGCCCGCATCACGGCGCTGTATTGTGTAAATAAGGCCCGCCCGAAGCTGCACTGCAACGGCAACTGCTACCTGATGCAGCAGTTGCGCAAAGCTGATATCACCGATAAAAAAGCGCCAACCAGTGCCACCGCCAAAGTAAAATACGAGGTGCTTCCGCAAGCGGGTTTCCGCTTCATGGCTGGCCCGCCAGCGTGCCGGGTGCTGGCGGTCGGGCGTTATCCAGTGCCAGTTCCAGCACGCGCGGCAGCGGTACCGGAAACGGGCGTATTCCGGCCGCCCCTGGCCTAACCTGATTGCGAGCCCGCTGCTGCTGGGGTTTTCGGTAGCAGTGACTTCTCGCTGGCTGCGCCGTGCTCCCGGCCGGCCGGTGCGCGCGTTAGCGCGCACTGTATCAATCAGTTGTTGGACTTTTGCTTTTTCGGATGAAGTACTTTTCTATTTCCGCGTCCGCCCGCACGTTTGTGCTGGCTGCGCTGGCCCTCGTGGGCTGCAAAAAGGACTCTGAGATGATTATGGCTCCGGCCCAGGTGGGCACGCTCACCCTCGCCTTCACGCAAATTGTGGGCCTGGCTCCGCTCACGCTTGGCAGCCGCACGTATAGCACGCCGGCGGGCGACCAGTTCAAAATCACCACGTTCCGACAGTACCTCTCCAACGTGAAGCTGACCAAAGCTGACGGCTCGACCTACGCCGTGCCCGACAGCTACTACCTGCTGGATGCCGCCGTGCCCGCCTCGCAGCTGCTCACGCTAAAAGACATTCCGGTGGGCGACTACCAGTCCGTCACCTTTACGGTGGGCGTGGACAGCGCTCGCAACGTGGCCGGGGCCCAAACTGGCGCTCTGGACCCCA
>JAYSZD010000712.1:0-1377 GCA_043738185.1 Hymenobacter sp.
GAAACAACTGCTGAAAATTGGCTCGCCTTTCATTTTCTGGCTTTTGCGGTGCTCTTATTGCGCAAAATCCCGCTTGACCAGTAATCCTAAACAGCCTCATTGCCTCCTCTCCAAAATCTACTGTATGAAAAACTACTTGGTACTTCTTCTGCTATTGGGCACGACCCTGCCGGCTTTTAGCCAGGGGCGCGACACGGTTTTTGCCGTGCGCAAGCTGTTTCATCAAAAACGCGGGAGCGGCGAAAGCATGCAGCAAACCGAGGATACCAGCACCAACCAAGCGCTGTATGGCCAGCAACTGTATGGCCAGCAACCCGAGCGCCAGCGCACGGCCCAGGAAAGGCGTTCGGATGCGCTGGTCAATACCGCTTTCATGGTGGCAGGCATGCTGAAGGCCGATGCGTATAGCGCCGAAAACGAGGCCGCCATTATTCGGCACTACCAGGCTGGTGGGTCCATTCCACCGGTCATTCGGCGCAAGCTGAAACGCAAGCACTTCCATCGCACGGCAAAGGATGTTCTGAACGCGAAATATTGATTGAAACGCCCCCGCCGCTTTGCGCCGGGGGCGTTCAGCTTTCTGGCTACCTTTGTGCCACCAAATTCCCATCCCACCTTAATTCCCAAAATACCCCTCCTAATATGGCACGAGTGGAAATGACGATGCCCAAAATGGGCGAAAGCATCATGGAAGGCACCGTCCTGAAATGGCTCAAGCAAATTGGCGACACCATTGAGCAGGACGAATCAGTGCTGGAAGTGGCCACTGACAAAGTTGATACTGAAGTACCTGCCATTTACGCGGGCGTGCTGACGGAGATTCTGGTGCAGGAAGGCCAGGTAGTAGCCGTGGGCGCCCCCATCGCCATCATGGAAACCGATGCCGCCGCCGCTGGAGCCCCCACGCCGGCCGCTGCCCCCGCTGCTCCACAAGCGGCCCCCGCCGCTGCGAGCAACGGCAGCGCCGTGCCCTACGTGCCGGCCGAAACCGCGGCTCCGGCCGCCGGCGCCGAGCACCAGCCCGGCCGCTTCCTCTCGCCGCTCGTGCTCAGCATTGCCCGCGAAGAAGGCGTGAGCATGAGCGACCTGGAGTACCTGCCCGGCACCGGCAAAGAAGGCCGCGTGACTAAGAAAGACATTTTGGACTATGTAGCGGGTGGCAAGCAGCCGCTCACACCCAGCGCGGCCCCTGCAGCCGCCGCGCCGGCAGCGGCCGCAGCCCCTGCTGCCCCCGCACCGAAGCCCCAGGCGGCGGCCCCGCAAGCAGCCAGCGTGAAGCCCGTCCCGAGCGTGAGCGGCGGCCAGGAGCTGATTGAGATGGACCGCATGCGCAAGATGATTGCGCAGCGCATGGTGGACTCCAAGCGCATTTCGCCC
>JAYSZD010000713.1:0-1375 GCA_043738185.1 Hymenobacter sp.
CCCTTAACGAGCTGGCTGGTGATATCCTGGCCGGTGGCGGCATCGAGCAGGAACAATTGGGCGGTGCCGGTGGTGGCGTGGTCAGTCAGGTTCGAGAACCTGGCGGGGAAGGTGAAGGTGTCGCCCTGCCGCAGGAAGCGCGGGGCGTTGGGCGTAATCTGAATTTCCTTCTGCGTCACGAGCTGCCGGGCCAGCTGGCCGCTGTGCAGATTTTTGTCGTGGGCCAGGGCCAGCAGCTGCCAGCGCGTCACGGCCTCCGGCATCTGGAATTCAAGCACGATGGCGCCGGTTGCGTCAGTGCGCAGGGCGGGCTGCCAGAAGGCCGTTTCGCGGAAGTCGGTGCGGGTGGGCACGGCGGAGAGGTCGGGCGTGGCGGGCTTAGGTGTACCAGAACTAGGGCCACTAGCTGCCACTACCACTTCGTTGAGTTGCTTGGAATCCGCCATTGCGGCCGAAGCCACTGGGGCGGGGGCAGCTTCACTGTCTTGCATGACAGCCGTTGACTCAATCCGCACGCCACTCACCCGCCCGGCCAACGTTCGGCGCATCCTTCCGCCGCCATACCCCGTCACTATCTTGCCTGGCAAAGCCTGCCAGGTATTCAACTCCGGATAATCCAGTGCACCGGCCTGTGCATCATAATCGGTCACCGCAAATGATGTTGAAGAAATACCTCCAAACTCCCCCTGCCAGCCAAAGCGCGCCGGGTAGTAGCCCTCCCCTATTTCCAGCCCCATGAAGCTGTGCGGGCGGAACACGTCCAGGCTCTGGTCGTAGAGCGTGGCCAACAGCTCGGCATCGGCGGCTTTGCCGTTGGCCTGGCGGATGGTCACGCGCCAGGTTTCCCGCTGGCCGGGCAGGAGCTTATCGCGGAAGGTGGCGATGGAAAGCTGGAGCGGCTGCGGCGGCTCGGCTACCTGCACGGCAGCCGTGTGGCGGTAAAGGCGGCCATCGCGCACCTGTGTGGTGTGGATGTAGAGCGGGCCCACGGCCGTGGCCACCCCACTTTCGATACCAATGCGGCGCTGCTCGTTGGCGTTCAGCGTCAGCCATTCCTGGCGCAGCAGCCGGCCCTCGCGCTCCACTTCCAGCAGAATGCGGGCGTCGGCTTCGCTGCTACCCAGCAATATATCGGTGGGCTGGCCGGGGGCCACGGTATCGGCCAGGGCCACAAACCAGTCGGGCGTGGCGAAGGGCACGGTGGCGGCCCGCGAGTCGTAGAGGTCGAAATCTTGCGTGGCGCGGGCAGCCGTGTCGGCGCCAGCGGCCTGGGCTTCGAGGCGGTAGCGGCCGGTGGGCAGGGCGGCCAGGGCGGCCTTCAGGTCGAGCTCCGGGCCGTTTTTCGTGTCGAAGGGCAGGATGCGCAGCAGCTCGG
>JAYSZD010000714.1:0-1374 GCA_043738185.1 Hymenobacter sp.
GGTCCTTGCGCACCTCAAAGTAGCCCCGCTCCCAGAAGCTGCGCAGGTCGCGCGTGACCTGCGCGGGCCGCCCGCCCGGCGAGAGCAGGTGCAGCAGCAGCGGCACGCGCCCGCCGGCCACGGTGGGCGTTTCGGTCAGGCCAAACAGCTCCTGCAGCTTCACGGCCAGCACCGGGGCGGCCGGGTCGCTGTAATCCAGGGTAATGTGCGAGCCGCTGGGAACTTCCAGCGCGGCCGGCGCGAGGCGGTCGAGCACCTGGCGCTGATTCCAGCCGCCGGGCAGGCGCGCCAGCAGCGGTTCCACCAGGTTGAGGCGCTGCACCTCGGCCAGGGTTTTGAGGCCGGTGAGGTGTGGGCCCAGCCATTGGACAAGCTCCCGAGTTAGGGTTTCGTCATCGAAAGCGGGCCACTCGGCCTCGGCATTAGTTTCCGAAGCAGGAAAATGCTGGCGCAGAAACTCCACGCGCTGCTGCAGTTGCCGGGCCTCGGCCGTCCAGCTCAACTTGCCCAGTCCTGCTTCCTGCAAATACGTGCCCAGGGCCTGGCTCACCAGCGCCGGGGTGGGCTGGCCAATCACCGTTTCCGACAGCAGCAATGCGCCCAGCCGGCGCACGCGGCGGCCCGCCACGCGCTGCGCCGCCACGTCGTAGCGCACTTCGTCGGTGGTGGTAATCTGGTCGGCGAAGGCCAGCTCCAGCTCGTCTTTGCTTAGTGGCGCGGCCAGCGTAGCGCGGGGCGCCGAAGCCGTACCCACCAGGTGGGCTACTGCAAAAAACTCCGCCTGCGGGTCTACATCCGTCGTGTTCAGGCTCACGCGCTGGCCCGTCACGAGACGAATCCGGTCGTGAGTTTCGCGCTGGGCCACCCGGTCCGGGTAAGCCAGCGCCGTGAGCAGCCCCACGGGCACCTGCGCCGCCGAGTAGCTGGCCGCTGCCGCCGCCAGCCGCTGCCGGGCTTGCAGGTTGCGGGCCACGTCGCGCACGCGCTGCAGCGTGGCGTGGTGCAGCGCCAGGCCGGGCAGCGGCGGGCGGCCACCCTCCAACGCCTCCAGGCGCAGGCGCAGGTCCGGCGGTACGGGTCGGGTATCGGTGGGGGAAGCCCAGCGGAGCACGTCGCGCTCGGCCAGCAGCGCGGCCAGCGCGCCCGCCGCCGCCCCATGGCCTAGCTCCTGCCCCCGCACCACCAGATGACCCAGGCGCGGCGGTAGTCCCAGGGCTGCCAGCTGCCGGCCGTGCGGCGTGGGCTTCGTTTCGTTGGCCAGCGCTCCCAGGCGCATCAGTAGCTCGCGGGCTTGGGCGAAGGCTGCTACCGGCGGCACATCCAGCCACCGCAGGCTGGTGGGGGCCGCGGCACCCCAGAGGGCCAGCTCCAGCA
>JAYSZD010000715.1:0-3345 GCA_043738185.1 Hymenobacter sp.
CATTTTGGCCGTTCCGCTTGGCGGGACGAACGAGGCGCTGACGCTGGCCCAGGTGCGCCGCCCGGAGTGGGCCAGCCGCTTCCGGCCCAGCCCCCGGGATGTGCCAACCGTGCCCGGCACCGACGTGGACGTGTGGTTGCGCTGCGAGTTGCGCAACCTGGTCGGGCCCAATACCGGCTGGCTGTTGCGGTCGGACCAAAACTATGATGCTTTTTTGGTGGGCGAAGATGGCCAGGTTCGGCGTGTGCAAGAAGTGCACGACGCTTATTCATTTGCCCGAACGCACGTGGTGCCCGACCGGCGCTACAACGTGCGGCTGCCGCTGCCGGCGGGCCGCCCCGTCACGCTGTACGTGCATACCCGCGCGGGGCTAATGCAGTTCAGCATTATTGAAAAAGACCATCTGCGGCAAAGCGTGCGCCTGAACGACGTGGGAGCGGCGTTCTACTTTGCCACGCTGCTGGCGCTGCTGCTCTATAATTTGCTGCTGTTTTTCTCGGTGCGCGACCGCAGCTATTTGTATTACGTGCTGTTCGTGGGCAGTTTCGCGGCCTTGCAACTGGTGTTGATGGGCTATGAGCCGCTGCTGCTGCCCGCGCTGGTGCCGCTCCGCGACCTGACCGAGGTGGTGCTGATGGCGCTCACCTGTATTTTTAGCATTCTCACGGCGCGGGCTTTTTTGGAAACGGTCCGGCTGGTACCCCGGCTCGATGGGGCCTTGCGAGCGGTGATGGAGCTGGCCCCGCTGATGGTGCTGACTAATTTGATAGACGGACTGGGCCGGCTGGCCGGGTTTCTTAATTATTTTTTGCCCTTGAGTACCGTTGGCGTACTGCTTATGACGGGCGTAGCGGTGCTGCGCGCGGGCTTTCGGCCGGCCCGTTATTACCTGGCCGGCTGGGTGCTGCTGATGAGTGCCATCGTTCTATACTTCCTGCGCAGCCTGGGCGTAGTGCCGGTGAGCTTCTGGACGGAGAACGGCGTGCGCATTGCCTCGGCGCTCGAAGTCATCCTGATTTCATTGGGCCTGGCCGACCGCATCAACCTGGCCCGACGCGAAAAGGCGCTGGCCCAGGCTGAAGCCCTGGCCGTGGCCCGCGAGAAAGAGGAAGTGCAAAACCGCGCCAACCACGACTTGCGCCAAGCCTACGACGAGCTGCAAGCCAGCTTGGCTACCACCGACCACCTACAGGAGCTGGACGAGGTGAAAACCCGCTTCTTTACCAACATTAGTCACGAGCTGCGCACGCCCCTCACGCTCATCCTCAGCCCCCTGGAGCAGATGCTGACCGAGCCGGCCCCGCGCCCGGAAGTGGCCCCCATGCACCGCAACGCCCGCCGTCTGCTGCACCTCATCACCCAACTGCTCGACATTGCCCGCCTCGAAGCCGGCAGCATGACCCTCGTGGCCGCGCCCACCGACCTGGCCCGTACCGTGCGCGCCACCATGGAAGCCTTTGCGCCGCTGGCCCAGGGCCGACATGTGGCGTTGGACTTAAGCACCGCCGAGCCACTGCCCGCAGGAGCCCCGCTGTATGCCGACGCCGACAAGCTGGAACAGATTCTCTACAACCTACTTAGCAATGCGCTGAAATTTACGCCGCCCGGCGGCCGGGTGGCGGTGGCGGTGAGCTACGCCGTCGGCTACGCTACCGTGACGGTGCGTGACACCGGCATTGGGATTGCCCCGGAGGAACTGCCGCGGGTGTTCGAGCGCTTCCATCAGGCCGATGCGGGGCGCACCCGGCAGCGCGGTGGCTCGGGCGTGGGCCTGGCGCTGGTACGCGAGCTGGTGGCCCTGCACGGCGGCACGGCCACGGCCCGCAGCACAGTGGGCGAGGGCAGCACTTTTGTCGTAAGTCTGGCCTTGGGCACGGCGCATTTAGCGGGCCATGACATCGGTCCTGCGCTGGATGCAGTGGACGAAGTTTCCGCTCGCTGGCTGGAAGCCATGACCGACGAGCTGGTGCCCGAAGCCCACGAAATGCCCGCCGCTGATGGCCCGGCCGCCGCCGACCCCCGTCCGCTGGTACTCATCGTGGACGACAATGCCGACCTGCGCGACTATTTGCGTCAATGCCTGCAGGCCGACTACCGCCTGCTGCTGGCTGCCGACGGCGAACAGGGCCTGACCCGCGCCCAGGCCGCCCTGCCCGACCTGGTGCTGAGCGACCTGATGATGCCGGGCCTGGATGGCCTGGAACTGTGCCGCCGCCTGAAAACCGACGAGCGCACCAGCCACATTCCGGTGGTGGTGCTCACGGCCCTTACCAACGAGGCCAGCCGGCTGCGCGGTTTCGAGCACGGGGCCGACGACTACCTCACCAAGCCCTTCCGGCCGGCTGAGCTGCTGGTCCGGGTGCGCAACCTGATTGCGGGCCGGCAGCAGCTGCGGCAGCGCTTCGGCCGCGAGATTACCCTGCAGCCGCGCGACATCAGCATTACTTCGGCCGACGAGCAGTTCCTGAACCGGGCGCTGGCGGTGGTGGAAAATCACCTGGCCGACGCCGACTTCAGCGTGGAAGCCTTTGCCGCCGAGATGGCACTAAGCCGCATGCACCTGCACCGCAAGCTAAAGGCGCTGACCGACCAGTCGGCCGCCGAGTTTGTGCGCACGCTGCGCCTGCGCCGGGCCGCCCAGCTGCTGGCCAGCCACGCCGGCAGCGTCGCCGATGTGGCCTACGCCACGGGCTTCGGCAACCTCTCGCACTTCGCGCGCTGCTTCCGCGAGGAGTTCGGAAAGTCGCCTTCAGCCTACTCGTCCAGGGCGGTTTAAGGGATATACCTTCAGCTGAAGGTAGAGTAGTAAAGTGATTATCAGCAGATGCGATAGACTTATGGGAAGGTGTTTTTTTGTCGGATATTGATGCGCAATGCCGTTATCAGGGCATTTGATGCAAATTATATAACTGATTTTTAGTTATATAGATGCAGGTTACGTGAGCGTTTGTATTTGTTACGGGAGCGTTTGGGCAGGAGAGGGATGGCCAGCAGATTTGTGGAAAGAATATTTCTTCCAGTGCTCTTACGGCCCGTCGGCCGGATATTCATCATCCACCATTCGCTCGTTGTTCCTATGAAAAAGCTTTCCACTTTCCTGCTGAGCCTGCTGCTGCTGGCCCTCACGCTCTCTACCGGTCAGGCTCAAAACATCCTGCGCTGCAACAACGTCGGTGTTATCGGCACCGGCATCTTCGCCACCCTGCAAGCGGCCCACGACGCGGCGGCCAGCGGCGACATCATCTACCTCGAACCCAGCAGTCTGAGCTACGGCGACCTGACGTGCGTCAAGCCGCTCACCATCATCGGCAACGGCTACCTGCACGCCGACCGCACCCCGCTGCT
>JAYSZD010000716.1:0-3338 GCA_043738185.1 Hymenobacter sp.
CCTCAAAACGTACCCCACCTTTGACGTGTTGGCGGCCACGTTTGGGCTGCCCCGCTCCAAAGCCTGCGAACACGCCCACCGCTTGGCCAAGGCCCTGGAACGCACGCTGCGCACCCAGGGCGTGCTGCCGGCCCGCGCCATCGACTCGTTGGCCCAGATGCAGCAGGTGTTTGCTGACGTGCCCGTGCTGCTGCTCGACGCCACCGAGCGCCCCCAGCACCGGGCGCGGGCCGTCGTGGACCGGGCCGCCGATTACTCGGGCAAAAAAAAGACTGACCCGTAAAAATACCCTGCTTGCGGACCCGGCCCGCTACCTCCATTACCTGGGTCCGACCACCTGCGGGTCCACCCACGATTACCAACTGCTTAAAAACGAGTTTGATGCCAACCTGGGGTTGCGCGACCTCTTTGCACTGCTGGCCGATTTGGGCTACCTGGGCCTGGTCGCCGACTACGACCTGCCGCCCCAAAGCTTGCCCCACCGCAAGCCGCGACGCAGTAAAAAACGTCCCGACGCGGCCCTGACTCCTGCCCAACGAACCGAAAATGCGGCCCACGCCCGTCGCCGCGTCAAGGTCGAACACGCTATCAGCGGGGCCAAGCGCCTGGGCTGCGTCGCCCAAACCTGCCGCAACAAGTCCGCTGCATTCAATGACCGGCTCCTGGCCCTGGCCTGCGGTATCTGGAACTGGCATCTGAAAAAACAAAAAGAATGGGGCTTAGGAACAAGTCTACTGGGTCGGAATAGAATAACGAGGTAGTGATATGACTGCTGTGTTACCTGTCGAGGAATGACAGAGCGTCTGGTAGCAATAGCGCCCTTGTCCGCCGGGCGCGGCCGGAGGTCGGCCCTGCCTGGGACACCGGCCGCGAAAGAAGGGAGCCGCGGGGATGGTGCCCTCCCGCGCCCCGCGGTGCCGGGCCGCTGTCTGCGCCTGGGAATGCATGCCCCCTCGTTGGAGCGGCCGCGCGCGGCGCCAGCGGGACCGGACTTTCTCCGTATTTTGCCCGCTCCCGGGCGTTTTGCCCCCACTCAGCCGCCCCTCCCGTGAAGCAAGCATTGACGTTCATCCATTATCTTCTGGCGCTGGTGGGCACTGCCGGGGTGTTGGTTACCTTGCTCTCGCTGGCCCCGGAGCCTGCCCCGTGGTGGCTGCAAGTGCTCAAGTTTCCCCGGCTCCAACTCCTGGGCGTGCACGCGTTGGTGCTGGCGGGGCTGGCGGGGCTGCGGGGGCCACAACGGCACGGTGGGGCGCAGGGGCTGCTGCTGCTCGGCACTGCGGCGGGGCTGCTGCTGCAGGCGCACTTTCTGTGGCCGTACACGGCGCTGGGCGACAAGGTGGTGCCCGACGCCGCGCGCGCTGGGGCTGCCGACCGCGCCCCACGCCTGCGCCTGCTCGTAGTCAACGTGCTGATGGACAACCGGACCGCGGAGCCCCTGCGGCAATTGGTGCACGCCACTCAACCCGACGTGCTGCTGGCCATGGAAACCGATGCGTGGTGGGCCGGCGCGCTGCGCCCCCTGCAGGCGCGCTACCCGTACCGGGTGGAGGTGCCGCGGGCGAACACCTACGGCATGGTCCTGTACTCGCGCCTGCCTTTGGAAAACATCCGGGTGCGCTACCTGGAGCACCCGCAGGTCCCCTCCATCCACGCCGACCTGCGCCTGCCCAACGGCCGGACCGTCGCCTTCCACGGGGTGCACCCCCCGCCTCCGGTGCCGCTCCACTACTTGGATAAGGGGCCCGGCTATGAGGGGGTGACCTTGCTCCGGGTGGGGGACCTGGTGCAGCGTGCGCCCGGCCCAGCCATCGTGGCCGGGGACTACAACGACGTGTCGTGGTCCCGCACTACCCGCCTGTTCGAGACCGGCGGTCGACTGCGCAATGTGCGCTTGGGCAGGGGCCTTTACAACTCGTTTCGTGCCACCTCACTGGCCCTGCGCTGGCCCTTGGACCACATCTTTGTGACCCGGCATTTTCGGCTTGCCAAGCTCCAGCGCCTGGCCCCCGTCCACTCCGACCACTTCCCCATCTTCGCCGAACTGGTGCTCCCCGACGAGACGCACCCGTGACTTATTCGGCCCCCTCCAGACTCGCGCTATAGCGAAACAGTAGCTAACCCAAGTTGCGGATTACAGGCCGGCTTGGCTTAAGGTGTGGGCAAAAATGAAGAGAGTAATTTTCAGGGCAAACCCAGCTGCCGTGATGGCGTGAATTTGCTTGGGAAAACGGGCTGTCAGTTGACTTAAGCACGTTTCGATTCCTTTGCGAAAATACGGTAGCCGCAAGGCCTGGGCCGGATGATGCGGCCGTTTGCTGTTTTTGCGGCGGGCCGTTTGCTGCTGGCTGCCGCTGGCTTCGTTGACGATATCCTCCGCCACGTAGTCCGTGTAGCTGGCATCGGTATAGAGCACGCTGCCGGCGGGCAGGTCCAGCGGGAGCGCTGGCCCGTTTGCTCCGACTCGGCGCCGGCATGGAGGTAAAACTCGACGGGGATGCCGTCGCTGGTGGCCACCACCTGCACTTTGAGCCCATAAAACCAGCTGCGTTTACTGGCGCAGCGGCCGTGATACGCCTTGCCCGTCAAGGGTTTACAGCGCGGAATGCGCGGCCCAAATGCTTGAAGCGCATTTTATGGCACACGGCCACGGGGAAGGAATCGAGCACGTACCGCGCCTCGTCGTGCACCTGCTTGAGCACGTCGCCCATGGTGGCAAACAGGGTGTAGAGGGTATCGGTGAGGGCCTGCAGACGGCGCGTGAAACCACTCTTATCCAGCTAGTTATGCCCCAGATGTTGCTCCATGTCGTGTTTGGCAACCGCCAGGTTGCCACCAAAAAAGCGGGCCGCTACCAGGGCCGTGGTCAGCACCTGCGCATCGGTCAAGCGCCGGCTTTTCGCCGGGGGGAGCGTGCCGGCAGGGCGGGTAAAGCGGAGTAAATCATCGAGGACGCAGTACATTGCAACGGTCTGTTCGCGCATGGTCAGCAGGGAGTTGGGAGGTCAGAGACCCAAACCTAGCCTGTTCACGCCGAACAGACTTTTTTATGCTCCAACTACTCCGCCCGGTGGGTTACTTAAGCGTGGGTTAATTATCATTGTCCCACGCCTAAGTAACCCACCGGGCGGCCGGGGCTCGTTGCCTTTCGGCGGAACTACTCCACCACCAGCCGCTTCACTACCACGCCCTGAGGCGTGGCCAGCCGCAGCGCGTACACGCCGGCGGCCATGTCCGTCAGGGGCAAGCGGTGGGTGGCCGTACCCGCCGGCAGCACCTGCGTGCGCACCACCCGGCCCAGCCCGTCCACCAGCTCGGCCCGCACGGCCGTGCGGGTC